>JAQUQS010000025.1 GCA_028715965.1 Candidatus Omnitrophota bacterium
TCTTAACGATTCGGTTATAAGGATATCCGCGGACAACATGTCAGATGTCATCGCGGTGGCCGATCTCCGTAATTACGGTGAAGCGTATTGTAACGTTTCGCTGGCCACGCTTTACGCCTCCGGACCCGTATGGTTCGATAATATCCGTGTGATGACCTCCGTCATGGACCTGGACAGTTTTACTCCGGTATGGGGGGCGGGCGATGTGCCGATGGAGAGCGGTGTATGGAAAGAGAATGACGGGTGGATAACTCAGGAATTTACCACGAACGACAGTAATGTCCAGAGACTTATGGTCCCCGATACGAAGATGGACGAAGGCAGTGTGGAGGTCAATGTCCGGTTTGACCGTTATGAATCAGGTGACAACTGTGCATACCTTTATTTCAACATGGATGACAGGGGTAACGGGTATGTGGCCATCCTCAAGTACGACGGCGATGCGGGCACGGATTACATTCAGCTGTACGAGGTCAACGGATGGGCTCTGGGAGACAGTTTAGGGAATGTTGGCCTGGGCGGCTATGGTATAGTTCCCGACACCACGTATACGCTTAAGGTCGTTCATACGGATTCCGATGCTGATCCGACAAAGAACCCCGTAGTTGTAGTGTACCTGGACGGTGTAGAGAAAATACGTAGGCAGAACGTACAACACAGGGGAGAGAGAATAGGCGTGGCTACGACCAGTACGGCGATACCGGTGTCCTTCTCCGGGCTTAACGTGGCTGACCAGTCCGGTACCCCGATAGCCGCGGCCGACCTCGTGGACCTGGTCGCTGGTGTTCCTGAAGGTACCTTCGTTCCGGTCTACGGTGGAGTATGGGGATATGCGGATGACGGAGAAGGAAATATGACGTACGTACAGATGGCCTCCGATACAAGCAATGTTTATTACAAGTCCGTGATGTGTGTGACCCCGACGCTGGACGGAGAGATCAGCTATAGCGTAAAGATGGATCACACGACAAGAAGTGACGAAAAAGCACTGATGTATTTCCGTATGTCCTCGGACGGCAAGTTCGGATACGTGGTGAATATGCAAAGTAACGGATATATATACCTTAATGAGGTCAGGGATGGGAGTATAAGTACGGAACTGGCGAATTATAACCTGAATACGCTGATACCCGGATTTTCCGCGTTTGATTACCATGACATGCTCATAACATTTGACGGCGCCAGCATTTCAGTATCCGTGGACGGGATGTCGGACATTCTTAAGACCAACGACCTTAGCTTCTATGGTGAGGACTATTCCAGTGTTTTTGTCGGCACACAATATGACAACTCTCCTATATGGTTCAAGGATGTAGTGGTAGCTTCCGGCGTGCAGTTCAAGGACAGTATGAGCGAAGGGTTCTCCAATCCATATACGCCGGACGCCGGGGCCTGGCGAATAGATGACGGTTACGCCGTGCAGATGAGCAAGGAAGCGTCGCGGTACCTTATGGGATCCACTTCCGTGAACAATGGCACCATTTCCACAAAGGTGAAATTCGACGCCAACAACTCAAGTGGTGATTGCGCCACGTTCTATTTCCGTATGGACGATGATCTGAACGGGTACCTGGCAAGCGTGCGGAGTGATGGGTATATCGAGTTGTACAAGGTCACCAACGGCTGGGTCACGGGCGACCGTATCGGTGGTATGAGCATAAACGATATGTATTCCAACGTATGGTATGATCTGGTCATTGAACTTAACGGCGACCAGATCACGTTCAAGGTGGATGCCGACAATGACGGAGCGTACCAGGCAGACGAGACTCTCACCGCGACCGACAGTACATATTCCGGGCCTGGTATGATAGGGATAGGTACCCGTAGCCAGAGCGACGACATATGGTTCTCGTCGTTGACCGTATCCGAGAACGGCATGACTTATGACCCTGTGACACAGCTTGAGTCTGTCCCCAGGCTTTCCATGAGGGATTATAAGGGAGCATGGGCGGCCATGGATGACGGTACGGGGAATGTGGCGTATGTCCAGAAAGCGTCGGATGACGCCAACGATTATTATCAGTCGTACGTGAACGGGGCCGGCCTGGTGGACGGAACGCTGGGTATACGTATCAAGATGGGTGACAACTATGAAACAGATGATGTCGCGTATGTCTATTTCCGCATGTCGTCCGATTATAGGAACGGCTACGCGATGGGATGGAAAGGCAATACCCTCTATTTGTATCGCATAAACAACGGTGTATATGAATCTATTACGTCCGTTACCGCCAAGGCCGACATGTCGAAGTATCATGATTTCATCATATCGCTTGATGGGGAGAATATATCCATATCGATGGACGACCAGACGGACCTTATCGTGCGGAGTGATTTGCGTTATTATGGGGAGGACTATGCGGACGTGGGAATGGGGACCTATTCCGCGATCACACCGGTATGGTTCGACCATCTTACCGTAATGGGTGGCACTCCTGTGACCGACACGTTCACGCAGTCCGACGCGGTAAGCGGTATGCCGGTCGGCGGCAGATGGGTGGCCGAGGGAGACTATATCTCCCAGGTGACCGACACGAGCTCGTATTATATGGTGCCCGACAGTTCTGTTAAGAACGGGACTATCGACACCACCATGAAGTTCTCCGAAAGGGAGACGAGTGGGAACGTGGGTATTGTGTATTTTCGCATGGATGAGGGCAGGAACGGGTATGCCGCGCTGGTCCGAGGTGACGGTAATGTGTATATATACAGGGTCACTAACGGTGTTTTGCGGGAGGTCTTGGCTTCCGGCGATCTGGGTCAGATATACGTAGAGACAGATTATTCAGTCAGGGTACAACTGGTCGATGGAAATATACGGTTATATGTGGACATTAACAGGAACGGTCTTTTCGAGGACAACGAATACCGCGAATGTGTCGATCATACTTTCACCGACGCCGGTATGGTGGGGCTAGGAACGGATAATGTGGATTACCCGCCCCTAAGCTTCGGCCCCATAACTACTTCGGAATCCGGGACATTCGACCTGTCTGAGATCTATTCTCAGGTACCACGGGGTTCGATATTGTGGACATCCGGAGGGGACTGGGAATACATGGATGACGGGTCGGGGAATATGGCTTATGTGCAGACATGGGGTGATAACAGTAGCGCATATTACAGGGCAGCTGTGAAGGGGGCCGAACTCACCGACGGTACGGTCCGGGCCAGGGTAAAAATAGATGCCAATTATGATGGCAACCACGATTCAGCTTACCTGTACTTCAGGATGAGCGATGATATGCTGTACGGTTACGCGGCCTGTATACGGGGTGACGGCAGGCTTTACCTGTACAGGGTAACTAACGGTGGGTGCAGTGAGCTGGCCTGGGTGGACCTCAATGGACAGATATCTGATTACGACCCGTTCGAGTACCACGAGATTAAGATATCGCTGGACGGCGCCAGTATATCCATATCGGTCGATGGCGTTAGCGATCTGATCGAACGCGAGGATTACGTTTATTTCTTCGATAATGTGGGTATAGGGACGCAGTACGCTACTTCACCGATATGGTTCGATGATATCGATGTTATAGGACCTGTTTATGCCGCGGAGGACTTCGGGGCTTACGAAGGCATGGACGCGCCTATATACGGCGGTCGTTGGGTGGTGGACCAGACGAGCGGTAAGGCCACGCAGACGTACAATACTTCGTCGATGTTACTGTTCAACGATAGCGAGGTCGGTGACGGCACGATCTCCACGACGATCCGGTTCGGTTCAACGGCTACCGATAACCATGCTGTTGTATATTTCCGCATGGACGAGAATAATAACGGATATGCGGCTGATTTCTGCACCAATGGCGCTATGTACCTGTATCGCGTGGTCAATGGCGTCATAATGACCGGGACATCCTTAACAAGTAAGGACTTTGGCAGCTTTAGTACGGTCGGGGTCGATTACCTTATTAACATAGAGCTCGACGGTGAGAATATCACCATCAAGGGAGACGGTAACAATGACGGCAGTTTCAGCGCCACTGAGACGCAGTCGCTGGTGGACTTCACACATACCGGTGGCGGGATGGTAGGTATAGGCACACGTGGGAACTCGGCGCCGATATCCTTCGGTGACGTACAGGTGCCGGGGAACACTTATGATCCCGTTGACGTCGTTAATAGCATACCTGTTAGATATCCGGTGGCGGTAGTGGGAGACTGGGCTTTCATGGATGACGGCAGCGGCGACTACTGTTACGTGCAGAGGAGCGTGACTGACAACACATGTTTCGCCGTACTTAACGGTATTACGGCCTCTACGGGCGATACTATCCAGACAGATTTCAAGTTCGACGGCACGGGCGACAATTACGCTTATCTTTATTTCGGCATGGATGACAACAACAACGGGTATGCCGTGCAGGTCAGGAGGTCTGGTACCAGCCTCCTCCTGCGCATATATACAGTGGTAAAGGGTGCCGTGAGCTCTTCGCTTTCAGGCGAGGTAACGTTGAGTAATATCGATCTCAGTGATTTCCATACCCTGACGGTGGAGCTCATAAACGATTCCGGCAACACGCAGATCAAGGCCTATGTGGACGGTTACTCTTACTCCAATTATGCCCAGACCACTTCCTCGGTAAGCGGACTAATTACCGGTATGATGGGTGTCGCCACAAAGAACACAAAGACGCGCACCTGGTTCAACAATACGGGTGTCGTGGACGAGGTCAAGTTCTCCGATGGCGAGGGGACATCGGATATAGACGGGTTCACCCCGGTGGACGGGACGTGGGTGTTCGAGGACGGCGTGCTGAAACAGACCGAGCGTTATACGGATATCAGCGGTTTGCAGGAGTTCGACGCGATAAAACTTGATGGGTATGATTTCGGCAGCGGTTCGGTTGACGTCAATATCGTGCTCAACAAGGACGCTCATATAACCTCAACCGACCCATCGGCGTGCGTAGGGTTCCGTATGGATGCTAACGGTAACGGCTATATGGCCTATATAGACAAGGACTACCTGAGGATATACAGGACATATGACAACTTCAACAATTGGACCCAACTGGCGAGTATTACGTTCGATGCCGATCTGATGTATGGGCAGGGATACGACCTGCATGTCGAGGCGTATGATGATGTCCTGCGGGCCACCATGAACGGACAGACAGTCACGGTCGATATATCCAACCACAGCGTAAAACATGATAGCGGCGACGTATGGATGATCTCCGGATACGCGAACGGCGGGAATTCTCCGGTGGTATTCAGTGATATATTCGTCGAGAACCTCTATCCTGACTATTCGGAGGAATTTACCGCCTTTAAGGGGCTTGAGCATATCTACGGTGCGTGGTCGCTTGACGACAGTTGCTACAAACAGACCGATACGGTCGATCCCTCGATCGCCGTTCTGAGGGATTTCATGCTGAAGGACGGGTACTTCGGTGTGGATGTCAGGCTGAGCGGTACTACGACAAGCGATGAGGCGGTGCTATATTTCAGGGTCTCTGACGATTACAGCACTGGTTACGCCGTTAAACTGAGACGCAACGGGACTGATACGGCGCGTCTCAATATATATACTTTCACCGGTGGCATAAACGGTACTTATACGCGCGTGACCGGCACTTCCGAGATATCGTTGAGCGATATATACATGAACCAGTGGAATAAGCTCGAAGTGGAATTCAGCGGTACCGCGATAAACGTATACGTGAACGGCACACGCTATTACAAAACTACCGGGACCATTACCGACGCGGGCATGGTGGGCATGGGTACGGTAGGGACCTCGGCGCCCGTTTATTTTGATTCGGTCAAGTCTCTGGGATCATTGTTGTACGAGGATTTCCAGCCCTCGGCCGGGGACACTTTGCCCGTTGATTTCGTTCTTTCCGGCAGCGGAGATGCTTTCCTCCAGAACGAAATAAGCACTTCCTGGTACGCGGTAGATCTTCTTATATCCATCCCGATAGGAGAGGGTGTAGTCTCCGGCGCGCTGGACGCGGTCGACCTCGTGAACGGTACCCTGGATCTGGGAGACCTCAAGGTCAGTTATAACAGCAGTACTACAATGCGATTGGACGGGGTGACATATACCCCGGAACAATTCAGGACAAAGGTCCAGGAACTCCAGATGAAAGGCTTTGTCGTCCGTTTGGCTAATGAGGAGACCATCAATAAATATCCCGACGACAAATGGATATTCAAAGACAACAATTGCGAGTTTTTCTCCGAGGTGCCCAGCGGGACCGTGTTGACAGGCTCGATAGTGGGCGCGGTCAATGCCGTAATGAACACGGTCACGATAGGAGGCCAGAGCATAAGGATGGCCAGCGGCCAGACCATACGGCTTTACGACATGTACGGGGACTATGAGAACATTACCCTCGCGCAGCTACTTGCCAAGCTTAACGCTGTCGAATCCGAAGGACGTAAGATCGAGGTGTATAGCGGCGCGGCTACCATAGTGATGACCGACAGCGGGTGGGAATGTACGTCGTCCCTGCTGCTGCGCGTGACAGAGCCGCGGATATTTATTGAGGACGGGACGCTGGTCGATGACGCCAACGCGGCCGCCGGCACAATAAAGGTGAACGGCCGCGACATCAAGATGAACGAGGAAGGGTATACGCTGCAATGGTACGACGGCGCGAATTACGTGACCATATCCCTTACCGACCTTAAAAACTATATAGATATTGCTACGGCCAACGGCTTGTGTGTCGAGACATATTATTACGATATAGATGCCCGTGACAGTGAAGGGACCTGGGTCAGCCTGTCGTCCACGCTCCGGTTCAGGATAGCGGGCGGTGGGATACGTATCAACTCGGGGTCCTTACTCGTGGACGTCGACACAGCATCACGTACCGTAGATATCGGCGGGCAAAGCGTCACCATACCGGACGGCAAGACCATATACTGGTATGACAACGGTAACCAGACCATAGACATAAGCACACTTAAAACGCGCCTGGAGGAAGCTGCCTCCAACGGTCTATACGTGGAGGTCTCAAGTTCGCCCAACATAATGCAGGACGAGCACGGGAACTGGTTGGTGTATGACAGCTCCATAACGTTCAGGCTGGCCAGTATGACCCCGCAGTTCAACACGGGTTCTCTTGTAGAGTCCATAGACAGTTCGCTGGCTACGATCACCATAGCGGGCCAGGTCATACATATGCCATCGTCGTCGTATACGCTCCAGTGGTATAACGGGTCTACGTACGACACCGTGACACTTGCCCAGTTGAAAGACCGCATAGACCAGGCCCAGGCCAACGGCATGCAGGCTCAGGTCTATTACAGCAACCTCTCCGTCAAGACCACCACGCAGGGGATTGAGTTCACCTCAACGTCGCTTCGCTTCGCTCTTGTGGACATCGGGGCGTATATATCGGCCGGGTCCCTTGTGACGTCCGTCGACGCTACAGGCGGTATCATAAGTATCGGGGGAGAGGCCGTCCATGTGCCGGGATCGTCCTATACCATATACTGGTACACCGGCGAGAATTCATACGAAACGGTTTCACTCTCTACCCTGGCGGCCAGGATAGCGTCAGCACAGGCTTCGGGCGACGTGGTCGAGATATATTCATCCAATCTAGAGACCTTCATGAACTTTAACGGATGGCAGTTCAAGTCCACTAGCCTTAAGTTCCGAGCGGCCAAATCCACGGCCCAGATAACGCCGGGATCCATGGTTTCGTCGGTCAACGCCGCTACCAGAGTGTTGACGATAGGCGACCAGACCATGACCATACCATCTTCCGGCTGCACTATACGCTGGTTCAATGGCACTCAATACCAGACTATTACCGTCGAGGAACTCAATACAAAAATAGCCGAAGCGCACGCTGCTGGACGAAATGTGGAGGTATACAGCTCGAATATAAGCGTATGGAACACCGCTACAGGGTACGAGGTGTCGAGCAGCACCATAAATTTCCGTGTAGCAGAATCCACCGGCACCATATCGGCGGATTCCATCGTAAGTTCAATTGACGCCACGGCGCGCACGATCACAATAGGAGGCAAGGACCTCCACGTGGGGGATAACGTTACCTCCATACAATGGTATAACGGACTTGCTTATGAGACCGTAGACCTGACGGAACTGGCCAGCCGTATAGCCGAGGTGGAAGCGGCTGGCGGCAAGGTCAAGCTCATGTACAACAGTATCGACGTGCGTAACGCCTATGACGGTTCGGGGTGGCAGATAGTCCCCTCTACTATCCGGTTCTCGGCCAACCTGGGGACCCTTACCGTCCAAACCGGATCAAAGCTAGAGGACGTAGACGCCGACGCGCAGACGATAACCGTGGCCGGCAGGGCGATATCCCTACCATCCAGTTATTACCTGCGGTGGTATAACGGTTCCAGCTACGATACGGTCACACTTGCCGAGCTAAAGACACGGCTAGCCGCGGCGCAGGCCGGAGGGAACGGCGCCGAGGTATATTACAATAACCAAGCCGCCGTGCAGACGGATGACGGATGGGTGTACAGCAACGGTTCATACCTGTATTTTACCGAGACCCTCCCAACATCCAACGTGTATAGCGGGTCCATACTGGAGGATATTGATACTGCTAACGGTACGTTCACTATAGGAGGGCAGGAAATAAAGGCCCCCAGCTCGAGCTATACGATACAATGGAACGACGGTATCACCACGACCAACATCACTATGGCGGCTCTGGTACAGAAGCTCACCGAAGCCGAGTCGGCGGGCCGCACAGTACGCCTTAACAGCAACTATTCGATGACGTGGAGTGCCGACGGCTGGAGATTCAATACAACCAGCATACTTTTCAGCGAGTCGTACGGTCAGGCCACGGTGAAGGTCGGCTCCCTCCTCAGTGGTGTGGATGCCACCGGGCTTTCATTCGATATAAACGGCCAGACCATAAACCTGCCGCCAAGTTACGCCCTGCAGTGGAACGATGGATTTCAGACAACGAACATCAGCATAGCCCAGCTCGTCACGTATTTCACGCAGGCTTCGGCACAGGGGCGGAAGGTAGAGGTCTATTATGATTTCGGCGTGAACGGTATAGGGGATGAATGGACGGCGGTCAACGGCGCGACCGTGCGTTTCCGCGTAGCCGCGGGGTCCGCCACGATCAATTCCGGATCGTTGCTACAGGACGTCAACCTGACGGGGTCATACATTACCATAGGCGGCCAGAACGTCTATATGCCAGCCAGCGGTTGTACGTTGAAGTGGTACACGGCGTCGGGTGAGTCCACTATATCCCTGTCCGAACTAAAGACGAAACTTACCGAGGCCCAGACCGGTAACGTGACGATCAGTACGTACACCGATTTTACGACCTCATTCATCAACGGGCAGTGGACGGTGACCGCCTCCACCATCAAGTTCACGGAGATATCCGGTGGTGCCACTCTGAAAGTGGATTCCGTACTGACTGGTGTGGACGCGGATGCCGGTACGGTGACCATAGGGGGACGTACATACTCGTTCGCGACGGGCGCCAGGACATATTTCTATTCCGGTCCGTATTATTATAGTTTCACCGAAAGAACGCTCGCCGATATCGAGACTCTCCTTGACGAGGCCCAGGCGCAGGGCAAGACCCTTAAGGTCAATTACAACAACGCGGCAACGGTCTACGAGAACGGCAGCTGGGTGATAACCGGCAGCCTATACCTGAATTACAGCGCTTCGTCGACCATTTATTTCTCCACGGACAGCCTTCTTGACGGTGTTGATCCAGACGCCGGTACCATACAGATCGGCGGGAATGTGGCCAACCTCCCGACGGGGACTTATTATATCCGGTGGTATTACGGCCCAGGGTCATACGATTACGCCGATGTTACCCTGGCCGAACTGGAAGTGCTTCTCAACGAAGCGCACTCGGCCGGCGATATGGTCGAGGTAAGGAATGATATCGATTATACTGTGAACGGTGATACCATTCAGATCACCGAATCATACCTCTATTTCAGGGCGCTATCCGGATATTCGACATATTATTCCGGGTCCGTCATAAGCGGGGCGGACGATACGTCCAACGCGCTGACGATAGGCGACGACGAAGTGCGGGTCGACAGTTCGCGCACCGAAATACGCTGGTATGACGGGTCTACCTACGAGACGATCACGATGGCAGAGCTGGCAAGCCGTATCGATGATGCCCAGACGGCCGGAGAGATAGTCCAGATGTCAAACAACTGCAGCGTATGGCGTAAGGACGGCGAATGGCTGGTAGTGGACTCATATATACAGGTAGGTATCCAGGGATTCAGCGGGTATGTGGATGCCGGCAGTATAGTTTCGGCCATTGACGCGGAAGAACGTACTATAACCATGAACGGGCACGTATATCATATACCGGAGAATTACGCCAACACGATATACTGGTACCCCGAGGACGGGAGCTCCGGTAGCGCTGTTACGCTGGCACAGCTTCAGGCGGAGATGGACGAAGCCGCCGCCGCGGGCAAGGCCGTAGAGATATATTCCAACAATATCCCGGTATACCTTGACGGGTCCGAGTTCAACATCGGCAGCTACGACCTGCGTTTCCGTATCTCGCCCGAATCTTCCAGGCTGATGACCGGCTCTATCGTGGAATCCATAGACACGGTGGGAAACAAGATCACAATAGGCGGGGAAGAATACGAGCTGTCGTCTACCACGTACTATTACTGGTATGAGAACGGCTCTAATTCCAACATAACGGCCGATGTTTTTGCCCAGAAGATCGCTGACCTGGAGGCGGCCGGTGGTGAAGTGGAGGTCGCATACACCGACATAGACTATATCATGCTGGACGGTGTCCGGAAGCTGACGGACTCTTACCTGTATTTCGGCGAGGTCGGGACTTCTTCGCGTCTTGAGGTGGGGACCACTATCACCGAAGTCGATGCCACAGGATATACCATGACGACCGGGGGCGGGTCGATAAAGCTAATGGATAACGTAATAGTCTACTGGTCTGAACCCGGGCAGAGCAATGTGCAGATAACCCTGGCCGAACTGGAAGCCAAGATCGCGGAAGAAGCGGCCAAGGGAAATGTAGTACAGATGACCAATAGCATGAACATAGTGGAAAAAGGGACCGGATGGGAGAGCGCGTACCGATATCTTTACATCGGGACCACGGGCGCGATGACCAGATACCTTGAGAGTGGTTCCGACCTGAGTTCCGTGAACGTGAGCGACCGCGTAGTTACCATAGGAGGACAGGATATAAAGGTGGCGGATGGATGCAGCGTAAGGGTGTATAACGGGGCCTGGGAATACGATATATCTATGACCCGGCTGTCCGAGATATTGTCCCAGATAGAAGGAGAAGGAAAAACGCTCAGGGTCTATTATGACGAGAACCTTGATGCTGTAAGCGGCTTTGACGGCTATACCGCTACCTCGTATCTGCGTTTCAATGTGTATGACGCGACCTCGTTCAGCAACTATTTCACGAATGGGAGCATACTCGGCGATGTGGACGCGAGCGAAGGTACCATAACCATAGGAGGGCAATCCCTCCTGGTGCCTGAGACGGCCACGATACGTTATTATAACGGGACCGCGTATGAGACCATTACCATCGCGGAATTGGCCGCCAGGCTCGCCAGCGATACCGCCGCCGGTGATACGATAGAGCTTACTGCCAGCTTGTCTTTCGTGGACAACGAGGGGGTACTTGAGGTCACAACGAGTACATTGAATTTCGCCAAGACCAGCAGCCTGTCCTATGTCTACATGTACGGAGGGCTTGACAGCGTAAATGCCGGAGGCAAGAGCATTACCGTGGGTGGTGTGGAGATAAAGCTTTCCGGCTTGACCAAGGTACACCTGGACGGCGTAGAGACCACCCTGGCCGCCTTGTCGACATATCTTGCGACACATCAGGTGGCCACCGGTACGTCCTACCTGGCCGACAAGAGGATATTCATGCGTAGGACTGGCGGGGAGTGGACTTATGTAGACGGGATATTGGACCTTCATACTACCGAATCCAAGGAAAACGCGTATGCCGATTCGCTTAACGGTACAATAACGTCGGTCAACGCCGCGGCCCGGCAAATAACCGTGGGCGGTACGGTAATAAACGTTCCCGCAGGGTTCACGGTATATGCCGACGGTGTCGAAGTAACGTTGTCACAACTCGAGGCGTTGCTTTCGGAGAACTCTTCGGCCGGCGCGGTGACATGGGTAGAAACATTCAGGGCCGAAAGGACCGGTAGTATATGGACGGCGGCCGGCACCACGACAGTGCTGAGGATAAATACGAAAGATGTCAACCAGTATCTGGGAGGGACCATCAGCGGCGCGGACGCTTCCGCGGGCACTATTTCCATCGGGGGTATCACCGTACAGGTGCCGGGGTCCACTGTACTTATGTTTGACGGCAGACAGGTCACGCTGGCTGAATTCGCAGCGAAACTCCAGGACAACACGGATAACGCCGTCTACACGGATCTTTATAGTACACTTGCGATACGATCCAAGGACGGAGCATGGACGCTTGACGGGACCGATTCATTGATGATCAGGGCAGTTTCACGTACGATGGTCTTCCGTCCGGAAGGTAACATAACTTCTTTTGACGATACGGAGAACACGGTGACCATCGACGGAAATGAAGTGTACATAACGGACGGCCCGGGACTGACAATATATTTTGACGGGCATCAAATCGGGAGGGATGAACTAGCGGCCCTTATAAGCGCCAGTGAGGCTATGGGGGCGCCGGTGCGCATGGAATCGGGCGAAGTGCGTTTTTGCGCCGACGGTACCATGTCGCTGACGTCATCGGTCGTGTATTTCCGGACGATGGCGGACGTCCAGAACTACTATACGGCCAAGGTGGACAGCATCTCCGTCGAGAATAACACGATAACGGCCGGAGGGCGTACCATAAGCGTGCCCGAACGCTTTACGTTCTATCTCAATGGCCAGACATATTCCCTGGCGGACATGACCCAGCTATTGTCATCACAGTCCGGAAGCGGGCTTGAACTTTGGCTGAACTCGGCCTATATCTGCCGTACGCCGGACGGCTGGTCGGCATATACCGCCTCATCCAACCGTTTGAACTTCTATGTGAAGGGTAATCGCCAGGACAGTTTCACCGGTGCCATCGAAGATATGGATTTCACGAACGGCACTGTTACGGTCAACGGTAAAGAGATACTTCTTACCGGTAAGTACTATCTTGACGGTACTTCGGTGTCCGAGAGCGATTTCCTCGCATGGAAAGCTCTCGTGGAGTCCAGCGGCGGGGAAATATGGACCAGTAGCCAGGACATTGAGCTTACCGGACGCGGTTGGGAGTCCACGGATGGATATCTGCGCTTTGTGACAAAAATGGAAAAACTCTCGAGTGTATATGGCGCGTTGGAGACCGTGGACGAGGCCAACGATACTTTAATGGTGGCCGGTATCAGCGTAAAGGTCCCGGATGGCGCCACGATATCCTGTGACGGAAAGACCGTTTCTTTCGCGGAGCTGACAGCGATAATGGCGGCCAATACGGCAGCGGGTGGATATACGCGTCTGGAGGGGCAGGCGCTTATCAGTATAGACGGCGAATGGCGTTTCAAGTCCACCACGATAACTTTCAAGAGCATGATCGCGAATTGTTCCAGTTTCTACGGCACGGTAGATGCCACTTCGTCGTCGAACGGAACAATAACGGTGAACGGCAAGGTATTGTACATACCGGAAGGCGCCACGGTAACATTGGATGGGGTCACTATAGATCTCGCGGGGCTATCAGCGGCTATAGAGGAAGCGTTGAACGTCACAGGGGCGGAAATATGGCTTAACGGAGACAACCTTGTCTACAAGGACGGGGCGTGGTATATATCCGATACCAGTATCGATCTCGTGACCAAAAAGTGCAACATAAGCTATTTCGCGGGCCAGCTGGAAAGTGTGGACATATCATCGGGTACGCTTAGGATAAACGGGATCGATGTACTGCTGGGCGGGAAAAGCATAACCATCGACGGGCGCCAGGTGGACGTAGAAGAGCTTGCCACGCTGTTGGCGACCAACAACGCCATGGGGGCCGTAACGTGGCTGGGGTCCGCGTATAATAACGTGAGCTTCGTGGGAGATTCTTATACTTTTATGCAGAACCTGACGTTCACGACGCAGTACAACAACATGGATTCCTTCTCCGGGCTCGTAACATCCGTGAACGCCGACAACCGCACGCTGACCGTGAACGGGTTCACGCTCAATGTTCCATCCGGGGTGACCTTCAGCATGAACGGGACCACCATCAGTATGGATGATCTTGAGACATTGTACGCCACGAACACTGCCGCGGGGATAGAGACCGGCATAAGCGGCATGTCGCTTACTTATAACAGTTATGGCTGGCAGGTGACGTCCAGCAGTGTAACGGTACTCTTGCAATACAACAGGCAGACGGCGTTCAATGGCCAGCTCGGACAGGTGAACGTATCTGGCGGAAGGATACTGATAGACGGCAAGACGATACGGATACCGTTCGGGAAGACCATAACCGTTGATGGGGCCAGTGTTTCTCTGGCCGAACTTGCCCAGGCTCTCGCGGACACGATCTCCGGTGGCGGCATATTGTGGGCGGAAAGTTCCAAGATAGGTATGACTTCCACGGGATGGGAGCTCCTTGATTCCTCGCTCGCTTTCTCTACGCGGATGAACTACCAGACCGGTTTTACGGGCGGGATAACGGCAGTGGATGCCGCCAACGGCACCGTGACCATAGGGGATAAAGTCGTTTCTGTAGCCCCTGGCGCCACGGTAACCTTAAACTACGTGCAGGTATCGCTTAGCGAACTGGGGTCAAGATTGGCCACGGCCGGCTCGGAGGACATACTGTTGTGGCTGGGGTCAAGCACGATAAGGGAAACATCCGACGGGTGGACGTTCACGGGGAACATAAGCATCGAGACGCGCTCAAGCCACCAGGCCGTCAGCAACGGTACGCTGTC
Organism: Candidatus Omnitrophota bacterium; assembly: GCA_028715965.1. Classification (NCBI taxonomy): domain Bacteria; kingdom Pseudomonadati; phylum Candidatus Omnitrophota; species Candidatus Omnitrophota bacterium. Next base: position 14,926 of record JAQUQS010000025.1, read on the forward strand.
CTCGGTCGACGTGGAGAGTGGGACAATAACATTCGGCGGTTATGTTGTCAACGTAAAGCCCGGGGTCACTATACGCGTGGATGGTTCCGACGTCACCCTTGAAGGATTGAAGTCGATATTCGATGCTAATATCGCCGCTGGATTTACGTCGAGGGTCTCCAGCACTCATATACGTATGGAGACGGATGGATGGGAATTCGACCGTAACAGCGTAAGCTATGTGAATTTCGAGACCAAAAGCTCGCTGCAGTATAACTTCACCGGTGTGTTAACGGATGTGGATGCGGATAACTATACGATAACTGTGAACGGATGCCAGATAAACATAGCCGGCAGGACCCTTACCCTGGACGGGGTATCGGTGTCCCCATCGCAGGTAATAGCGGCACTTAACGACGCTTCCGCGAACGGTATGCTGATATGGCTTAACACCATCAATATGGCGCAGACCACTACTGGCTGGAACGCCACTTCATCCTATGTGCAGCTCGTGACACGATCCGCGCAGGCCACGAATTGGCAGGGGGCGGTTACTGCCGTCGACAGTACGGCCAGGACGGTCACGATAGATGGGAACGTCATAAACATACCAGCCTCTACGACCGTAAAGCTCGACGGTAAGACTATGTCACTTGCGGAACTTTCTTCGGCACCTTACGCGTGGCTTCTTTCGTCCGCGGTCAAGTATGCCTCTGACGGATGGGTGTTCACCGCCAGTGAGGTGCAGTTCCAGACCAACTATAACATCCAGAATTCCTTCCAAGGCCGGCTTTCCTCGGTGAACATTTCCGGCGGCAAGCTGGTGATAGACGGCAGGGAGGTGGACCTTGGTAGCGTCAGCACCATAAGGGTCGATGGGTCGACCGTTTCAATGAGCCAGCTCTCGGACCTGTTGAGCAGCACATCGTCCGCCGGATGCATACTCTGGATGAGCGCCACGTCCATCGCCTCGACGGATGACGGGTTCTTCTTCAAGAACACCAGTCTGGATTTCACCATAACGAAGAATATACAGACTAGCTACAGAGGCATATTGAGTACCGTGGACGTGTCGGGCAGGCATATAACCATTAATGGGAGGCAGATATATCTGCCGACCTCGGCTACAATACAGCTTAACAGTACAACAGTGACCCTGGCGGCGCTGGAGACGGCGCTATCGTCCGCTGGCGCGGAGAACGCCGCTATACTCCTTTCCAGCACTACCGTAAAAGAGACGGCGGACGGCTGGATGTTCACGGGGAACATCGCACTGAACATCACAAAGGGTACGATGACGAGTTTTGGAGGGGAGATAACCGCGGTGGACGCGCCCAATTGCCGCATAACCGTGAACGGGCTCCAGATCAAGCTTCCGTCAAATTCCATAACTTACGACGGCCAGACCATATCACTTGCCGAACTTGCGGAACGCATAGTCGCCAATACCGCGGCAGGGGCGATAACCTGGTTCTCGCCCAACACGATATCGTACACCACGGACGGCTGGATATTCTCGAACACCTGGTCTACTCCGAGTGCCGCTACGAAGCTCCTTGATTGTTCTAATGTTTCAGGCCCGCTTACCGCGGTGGACGCCATCAACGGGACCATAACCGTCAACGGTATGACGCTCGCGGTCGAGGCCTCGGGCGCGACGGTAAGCATGGACGGACAATCCGTATCACTTGAAGAGCTCGCGGCCATACTCAGTCTTAACGAGGCTGTCGGCGCGCTTGTCGTTGTCAGCAATATCTCATACAAGCTGTCGGGCGGGGATATATTACTTACCTCCACCTCGCTTGCCTGTACCACAAAGAAGATAAGGGTGACCACGCTTAACGGGGACGTGGGCTCCATGGACACGGATGCCCGTGAGATCGAGATAAACGGCGAAACCTACTATATAGCCGAGGGGGTAAACCTTTATCTGGACGGGAACGCGATAACACTGGAAGAATTGGCGCAGAAGGTGTTGGCCAATGTCGCGGCGGGATACGGTGTATGGCTTCAGTCCAGCAATTATATGGAGTTTCTCTACATGGAGGGGGTATATACCGCCGTAGGGACTTATTCATCGAACGCATTGTATTTTGTCACCCAGGAAGCCCATGTTGATAACTTTGACGGGTTCTTACAGTCCGTTGATACGTCTGGTGACGGGGGGTTTGTGGTCGACGGACTGGATTTCGCCCTGCCGGAAGGCTGCACGGTAATGATGGACGGCGTCGCGGTCGACCTGGCTACATTACGGGCGAAACTTATCGCCAACCAGTCGGCAGGCCTTCTTACCAAAATGTTGACAGTGAATATCCACAGGGACGCGGTAGGGTGGTTGCCGGAGACCACGGTCATCGAGTTCGCCACGATGGGCACATACACAGAGCTTATTAAAGCTCTTGTCACGGGCGCGCTGACCTCTCCGTCGGGGGATTACGTGCTGATAGAGATAGACGGCATGAAGGTCCGCATAACGGATGATACGGTCATAGGGTCAGGGCTTACGAAGGAAGAGTTCGCCGCGGTGATACGTGTGAACATAGATACTGGTTACTTCAGTATTGTTAACGCCACATTGACCAATTACGGTTCAGATGAATGGGTGGCCGTATCGATAGATATTGCCAAGACCACATCCGTACTCGGATATGAGACCTTTAGCAACATACGGACCACGGTCCTTGGCATGACCATGACGGGAGATGATACGGCTACCATAAGTTATTCCGGTACCGAATACAAGGTAACAGCAGATACGACCATAACCGATATAGACGGGAACCAGCTGTCCGCCATAGAGCTATATAACCTCATGCAGATAAATGACGGGCTGTATGTGGATATAAACGTTTACCGTACCGCGGAAGGTCCGTTCATAGACAGTATACATATAGTCCTGGACCTCGGCACGATATTCACCCAGACGGGGCGCATAGACTCGATAAATGTGGACGGCCAGGCCATTTTCGTGGAGGGCACGGAATATCATCTCTCGGAGGATAGCACCATAATCAATGGCGATGGAGAGCGCATATCGCTCGCGGAGCTCAAATCGCTCATGGATATCAATAATGTTTATTCCGCGGACACGTACCTTAGTATAACCAGCTCGATATTGCCGGATGGCAGCGTGCGCGCCGTCAC
>JAQUQS010000026.1 GCA_028715965.1 Candidatus Omnitrophota bacterium
TCGCTTGATCTATAGCCAGGGACCAATGCAAAAAAAGAATATCGTGTTGACCGTTGTTCTTGCCGTTATTTTCGCTGTTTCCAGCGAGATGATCTGTCTATTGTACGGACAGCATGTCCCGAGAGCCGATTTTCGCATGGTCTATCTATTGGCCTTTATGGAGCCGGTCCTTTCGGCCATCATCCTGGTGCCCTGGTTCTTTATTTTAAAGAACAGGCTTATACTTAGCCGGACCGCGTTGCGGGATCGTAACGGGCAGTTGCAGGAAGCGTTATCTGAGAGTAGACAGATGAGGGGAATGCTCCCTATCTGTCCTGTTTGCAAGAAGGTCCGGGATGACGCGGGGTACTGGAGGCGTATCGAGACGTTCGTCGAGACTCATTCAAAAGCGCGGTTCACGCATAGTATGTGCGATGAGTGCGCGCGCAGGCTCGAAGAGGAAGGGGATGAACGATGAGGTTCCCACGCGTCTCTATAGGACGTATGACGGTTCTCCTCGGGGTTATTACGGTGACCTCTCTTATTTTCGGGGTCGACCTGTTGGCCCTTAGAACGCTGGTTGCTTTTGTTCTCCTGGCATTTATCTGGGAATTCAGCTGCGGCGTACTTGAGGAAAAGGCGTCGGGGGTCCTGGATGTCCGGGTCGCGACAATATTCTCGATCATAGGGATATTGGTCGGTTGTTGCCTGGTAAGTTCGATCTTTTTTATCGTTCTATTCAAGCTTGGCCCCATGAACGTGGTCCATATCATAAACTGTACGATCATTTGCGCGGTACCGCTTGTGACCCTGGCCGTCGTGACCATGGTGGTTCTACTCAGGAACATACGCAGGGAGGAACGCAAGCTTTTGGAGGTCAATGGGCAATTGGAGATCACGCTCGAAGAGATCGATACGTTGAGTGAACTTCTTCCGATATGTTCCTGGTGCAAGAAGATGCGGGACGATAAGGGATACTGGATCCAGCTTGAAAAATATTTCGAGAACTATTCCAGGACACAGGTCTTGAGCAGCCTGTGCCCTGAGTGCGCGGAAAAGAAACGGCTCGAAGCGCAATAGCGGCCGGGGACAGGCGCACTTTATGTGGTAAGTGCTGGCTCGTATCGGCACTCGTCCTGAATGTTACCGTGTTTTCCAAGGAGGATAAAAATGATATGCGAACAAAGGATATTTACTGAAAGCAAGGGTTGGAAATGCGAATCGCGTATACCCGATGGGGGTAGGGTCCAACTGGTACTGGTCTTCGGCGCGACGTCACTTATGAAAGAGAACAGGTTCTCAGGTGAGATACGGGCATGGTACCCTAACGCCATTATTTTAGGATGTTCTACTTCGGGCGAGATATACGGGACGCATGTGTTCGATAACACGGTGACCGTAACCGCGATCCAGTTCAATAAGACCATTGTAAAGGGATGCGTCAGCGACGTTTCCGGCGCCCAGGAAAGTTATCCAATAGGACAGCGGCTGGCGCAGGGGCTGGACCATACCGGCTTGAGCCATGTTTTTGTCCTTTCTGACGGGTTGAAGGTCAATGGGACCGAACTGGTCCGTGGGCTGGTCGAACATTTACCCGACAATGTGGGCGTTACCGGGGGGCTTTCGGGTGACGGGCCGAACTTCAAAGAGACATATGTCATGTGGAACGATTCTTCGGAAAAGAACCGTGTCGCGGCCATCGGGTTCTACGGACCGGACCTTAAGATAGGGTACGCTTCACTGGGGGGATGGGACCCTTTCGGGCCGGAACGCAAGGTCACCAGGTCAAAAGGGAATGTTTTGTATGAATTGAACGGCCAGTCGGCCCTGGAGCTTTATAAAAAATACCTGGGGGAACACGCCGCTGGTTTGCCCGCTACGGGTTTATTGTTCCCGCTGAGCCTTAAAGCTGAGGAGGACAGGGAAGAGCGAGTGGTTCGTACTATTTTAGCCGTTGACGAAGAACAGCAAAGCCTGACGTTCGCCGGTGACATACCGGAAAATACCATGGTACGTTTCATGAAAGCCAATTTTGACCGCCTGATCGATGGCGCGGTAAAAGCCGCACAGAAGAGCCGCACGCCTATCGGGGATGAACAAGCGCAGCTGGCCATATTGATCAGTTGTGTCGGGCGTAAATTGATCCTGAAACAGCGTGTGGAAGAAGAGGTCGAGGGAGTACGGGATATCCTGGGGCAGGCAACGCTGACAGGATTCTACTCATATGGGGAGATATCGCCGTTCACACCCGGGGCGAAATGCGAACTGCATAACCAGACGATGACGATCACAACATTTGGTGAGGTATAGACTTTATGGAAAGACATTCATTGTTGAAGCGCCAGCTGAAGAAATATTCCCCGTTTGGGGAAGATAAGATACCGTTCGAATGTGAACAGTTCATAGAAGCTGTTAATGAGGCTTACCATTCTTTTGACGGGGACCGGAAGATGCTCGAACGGTCCATGGAATTGAGCTCTGAAGAGCTGATCCAGATGAACGAGAGCCTTGTGAGTAACGAACAGACGTTGATAAAAGCCCTCCGGGACCTGCAGAAAACCCATGAAGAGCTTAAATACGCGTACGCCCAGTTGTTCCAGTCTGAAAAATTAGCGTCTATCGGCCGGTTGGCTTCGGGGGTCGCTCATGAGATCAATAATCCCCTGTCTTTTGTATGCGGTAATATGGAATGTATGAAGAATTATACGACGGACCTCCTAAAGGTGCTTTGCGTTATTAAAAAGATCGTAGACCTGATAAATAATAACAAAATGGAAAAAGCCAATGATCTTCTTCGGGAAGTCTGCCGTATATATGATGAGGTGAACCTGGATTATATAATCAATGACGTTTACAAATTGCTGGATGAGTCCAAGATAGGGCTGGAACGGATAAGGAAGATCATCGCTGACCTACGGACGTTCGCGCGTAAAGATACGGATGATGTCAAGGATGTATCAATAGAGGAGATACTTGAAGGAACGCTTAATATCATCGATAGCGAGGTAAAATATATAGCTGAGGTCAAGAAGGACTATGACCCAGGACTACCCCGGATCAAGTGTAATGAGCAGAGATTGTCGCAGGTGTTCATGAACCTGATCATGAACGCCGTGCAGGCTATTGATGGCCATGGCCTTATTTTGATAAGGACGTTTTATGATGACAATTTTGTTTATATCGAGGTTAGCGATACGGGGTCAGGGATACCGGAAAACGCTCTCTCAAAGATCTTCGATCCGTTCTTCACGACGAAACCCGCGGGGAAAGGGACGGGCTTGGGATTAAGTATCAGTTATGAGATCGTCCAAAAATATGGCGGGGATATGAAGGTGGTCTCCAAACTCGGGGAAGGAACGACGTTCACCGTTATGTTCCCGAGGTTGGCGGCGCTCTCTCCGGAATGATCCGGGAAAAAGTACAGGAATAAGCCCGCACCAGGACAAAAGAACGTGTCAGGAACGGGTCCCTGCCTGACCGGGAATAGCATTCTTCGCCCGCTCGTATGAAGCCCGGAGATATCCCGTACGGCCTGTTCAAGTTTTTCGTTCACATCTATTCGTAAATAACCTATAATGAGTAAGTTCGGCCATGTCCTTGGCGCCGGAAATATCAAGATCACCCATAAATGTCCACGGGGTACATGATGACCGAAAAAGTGCCTTTTGTGAAAATATTCACGAACAGCCTGTTCGTAACAGGAATGACGATCGGGGCCGGGATACTCGCCCTCCCCATCAAGACAGGTATGGCCGGGCTAATACCGTCTATCCTGACCGTTTTTGTCGTCTGGCTTTTTATGCTGGCCACGGCAACTGTGTTCATCTATAAATTCACGCATCCGAAAGAAAGATCACGAGATTACCCGACGCTTTTCCAGACAGAAATAGGTCCGAAAGGCAAATGGGTAAGCGTTCTTGGTTATCTCGTGAATTATTACGGCATTTTAGTGGCATACCTGACGGGTTCAGCCGCGATACTCGGGACATTGGCGCCCGGGTGTCTTCCTGATCGCGCCTGGATGCTCATGGTCTTCGTCGTCCTTACGGGACTGGCCCTCATGGGCGCGGACAGGGCCAAGAACGCGAACGCCGTTATCATGATAGCGATGGTAGGGTCTTTTCTGGCGCTTCTTTTTCTGGCAGGAAAACATATAGACGTTACCCGCTACGCTTACAGGGACTGGTCCGTGGTGACTTCCATAATCCCCATAATGATCGTCGCGTTCTCTTTCCATAACGTGATACCCGTTGTCTGCCGCAACCTTAACGGCGACCAGAATGCCGCCTTCAAAGCGGTGCTTTTGGGAAGCTCCATAGCCACGGGCATGAACTTGTTGTGGATAACCGTTGTGATGGGCGCGCTTCCACTGTCCGGGCCCGGGAACGCGACGATCCTCAGCGCGCTGCAGAACGATTATCCCGCTACCATACCGCTGGCCTTAGCCCTGAATTCCAGGATAATAACCGGAGCGGGGATGTTTTTCGCGCTTGCCGCGATAGCCACGTCATATATCCCCACGGGTGTCGCCCTGACCGGGTTCATGCGTGGGCTCCTCGCGTTACGGTATAAAGAACCCGCCGGGTACGCGATACTTTTGCTTTCCTTCGGACCGCCTTTCCTGGTCGCGATGGTCTATCCCGGTCTTTTCCTGAAAGCCATCGACGTCGCGGGCGGGTTCGGCATAGTAGTGGTTTTCGGCATACTGCCGGGTATTATAATGGTAAAGATGGCGAAAGACAGGGGAAGCCTTTTCCGGACGGCGGCCTTTATTGTGATGATTTTCTTTACGATGCTCCTGGCATGTGAAACGGCCCAGGAAGCAGGGTTCCTAAAAATAGGGGCTGAGCAGGAATACTGGAGCTCAAAATGATCCGGGATGGTTCTAGGGTAACCCCGCGGTTCGTCCAGGGATCGAAGGGTGACATCCAGTGGGGCAGGGGCGGAAAACACGCCCGATCTTATTTAAACGCAAGGCCTACCAAGGAGGGCATATGGGGTACGTCAGGAAGGTGCTCGTCGTTATCAGTGTAATTATGTGTCTTGTCCCGGTATCCGCTATGGCGGCGGACCATACCACACTTAACTCGTCAAATATAGAGGCGTTCATAGGGATATTCCCCGAATATAAAGCATTCCTGGAAAATTACGGGGAGAACGCTTCTGAAGACGGCGTGGATCCCGCTATGGGCCTTAAGATGAAAAATGAGCTGGATGGCTTGTGCGCCAAGTATGGTATGACAATGCCGGAGTTCACCGAGCTCGCGCAGAAGGTCTCCATGGGGTATTCGGCACTGCAGATGCGGAATAGCGGTATGGACCCGAACGCGATGAACCTGATGCAGATGGTCTCGGAAGAAGAAGTGTCGGCGCTTAAACCCTATGAGGCCCGTCTTAACGATATATTCAACGAATAGACGCGAATGCGCCGGGGTTTTTACGGAAAAGAGGAGCGCGATGGAGGTCAAGTTCAAGAAAGTTACTCCGGACCTGATGGTCCTTGATGTGGATAAGGCGGTAAGGTTCTACACGGAGAAGCTTGGTTTTAAACTGGACATGCTTGTGCTGGAAAACGAGCAGGCGATAGAAACAAGCCTTGTTGACGGCAAAGAATATGTTTATGCCATGGTAAGCAGGGGAGAAGTTTTCGTCATGTTCATGCGCAGGGATGTGTACGCGGAGGATGTCCCGCCGCTTAAAGGGGTGCCTATCGGGGCGTCCGCGACTTTTTATTTTGATGTGGACGATGTCCATGGCCTGTATGGTTCTTTCAGGGAAAAAGGAGTGGAGATCGTTAAAGACCTCTTAACTACCTGGTATGGGATGACGGAATTCTACATTAGGGATCAAGACGGGTATATCCTTGGGTTCGCCCAACGCGCGTGAGGACGTCCTGATGTCGGATCGCCCGGTATGCCTCGGACGTACCCGAGATATACTGTTTAAATCTATTCCCGGAAGGGTTATAATTTAAAAGTAGTGTTTGGGTGGGAAGATTTAGAATGGGACCTGGTACTTAACACAAGGAGGGACGTGAGGGCTAAAAGATATTGGTTGAGGGGGGCACTGACAGGGTTGTTCGTTCCGATGGCTTTGTTCGGGATATTCCTGCTGCTTGTCCTGATGGACTTTGAGTTTGGCAGGATACCATTGACCAAGATGGTCGTTTCCGCGATAGCGGTCCTGGAACTACCTATAGTATATATAGGCAGGGCCTTGGAGCTACCTATCGAGGTCGGCGGGGCGGCGTTCCTTATTTATGATTTTACCGTGCTCGGATATGTTCTAATGGTAGCGTTCTGGGTCGTTGTGGGCATGTTCATAGGGTGCCTGCTAGACAACATATATTACAGAGAGTAGATCGGCCGAAAGGCGGAACAGTCCATACCTTTAAATGCCATATTCCGACTATCCGCGGAAAGCCTGGAATGAGATACAAAAAGGTCATAACAATGGTTTTACTTTGTTTGTCGGTCATTAGCCTGCTATTGGTGATGGCGGCGCTGCAGGATATTTTCCACAATGATGAGCCTTCCCTTGACGGGGAGTGGCTTGTGGTGCGATACGGGGTGTTGTGTGTACTATTTTTCCATGTTTGGGTCGGGTACGTTATCCTGCGAAAGCCGAAAGAGTAGCCCGCCAACATGCGGGGAAGGAGATATCCATGAAAAAGTTATCGGTTCTGGTCCTTGTTCTTTCCATGTTGTTCATGTCCGGGGACATTTTTGCCAGAGACATACCGGACGCGTTGACCGTTATACATGACCGTAAAAGTGTTCGCCATTTTACGGGGCAGGAAGTGTCGAGGGACGATCTTATGACGCTCGTGAAGGCGGGTATGGCCGCGCCGACGGCTGTTAATATGCAACCATGGTCGTTCGTAATTGTTACGGAACGCAAAGATCTGGATTCTCTTTCGGCATCTTTGCCATACGCGAAAATGCTTGATACGGCCGGTGCCGCTATCGTCGTATGCGCGATGCCTGAAAAAGCGTTCGGGAAAAGCAGGGATTTTGCCATTATCGATAGTTCGTGCGCCTCGGAGAACATATTGCTGGCGGCGGAAGCGTTAGGTCTGGGCGCGTTATGGACGGCGGTCTATCCCGACGACGGCAGGGAGGCGGCCGTAAGAAGGATCTTGAACGTTCCTCCGGATATCATTCCACTGAACGTTATTCCCATAGGATATCCTACGGGTGAAGATAAGCCGAAGGATAAGTTCGACCAGGGGAAGATCCATTGGGGGAAATGGTAGCCGCTGTTATCCTGTGGGGAATATAAAGAATATCCAGGTAACACCATGAAAAAGAAAGCGTATAACATATCGCGGATCTATAGGCTTCTTGAGCCGGGTCCGGTCGTAATGGTCACGACGGCGCTACGCGGTAAGATGAACGTCATGACCATGTCGTGGCATACCATGATGGAGTTCTCGCCGCCGCTTATTGGATGTATCATAAGTAATAGGAACCATACGTTCGATATGTTGAAAGCCACGAAAGAATGTGTTATCGCTATACCTCCGGCGGGCCTGGTGAAGAAGGTGGTGCGCGTCGGGAGCGTGTCGGGCCGTGACACGGATAAGTTCGCGGAGATCGGACTTACGCCTGAGGCGGCAGCTCGTGTCAAGGCGCCGCTTGTCGCCGAGTGTTTCGCTAATATCGAATGCAAGGTCGTAGACACGGCTATGATGGACAAATACAATTTTTTTGTCCTCAAAGCGGTCAGGGCATGGGTAGATACGGCACAGAAAAGGCCGAAGGCCCTCCACCATTCCGGCAAAGGTATTTTCGCCTCCGATGGCAGGAAGATCAAATGTCCGTTCAGGAGCAGCGAGCCATAACGGCCAAGAAAGGAAAAGCATGCCGCTACTATCGATAAATGAAAAAAAATGTGTTAAATGCGGGATATGCGCCGAGGTGTGCCCCAGGGCAATAATCGCGTTCGAGGAAGGGAATTTCCCCAAGGGGATAGATAAGGCCGAGGAGAAATGCATACGGTGTGGCCATTGCGTCGCGGTATGCCCGCACGGCGCGTTGTCTACCAGCACGATGCCTGCAGGCGAGTGCGTGGAAGTAGACCCGGCACTTAATGCCAGCTTTGGCCAGGTCGGGCAGCTTATAAAGTCCCGCAGGTCAATACGTACTTATAAAGAAGAGAAGGTCGATAAGAACGTTATCGAGAAAGTGCTAGAGGCCGCTAGATACGCTCCGACCGGGATGAACCGGCAGCCTGTCTGTTGGAAGGTCATATACGAGAAGGAAAAGGTCGTACAGCTTAAGGACCTTGCCGTCGAGTGGATGGAGGGGTTGGCCGACAAAGGTGATCCGATGGCGGTCAATTATAATTTTGGCGCTATTGCCGCTACCTGCAAGAAAGGTTTTGACGTGATATTAAGGGACGCGCCGCATGTTCTTATCACATATGCCCCGAAAGATGACCCTACCGCCAGGGGCGCGTGTACGATAGCGCTCGCGACATTGGACATAGTTTGTCACGCTTATGGGATAGGCACATGCTGGGCGGGGTTCCTGGACCTGGCCATGATGAGCTATCCGAAATTCCAGGAAGTGGTGAAGCTTCCCGAAGGGCACGTTCCTTACGGGTCCATGATGTTCGGGTATCCCAAATACGGGTACAAAAGGATACCGTTAAGGAAGCCGGCGGATATTTCCTGGTCATAAGAACGATCGACATTTTCGGCACTAGACTCGGGACGTTCCAGGAGGAAGACGGGCTGGCGACCGGGTATCCCGGAACGCTCTTATCGCGGGAGCAATAGAAACGCATGAACGAAAAAAGCCCACCCGATGACCGGGTGGGCTTTTTTGCCAGGAACCTTATTTAGAACGACCAGTTCAGGAATACCATGAATTCCAGCGGGTCTTTGTTGCCGTTGTAGTTGGCAAGACCTAACTGGAGGCCGTTAAGGGAGTCAGTGTAGTTGACCACACCGAGCTGGAGGCCCTTGAACGAGCCTTTGTTGTAATTCACTACGCCCAGATCCACGCCGACAGCCTCACCTTTTGTCACGTTCAGGAGGCCGCCCTGTATACCGTGCATGAAGCCTTCCGTCCAGTTCACTATGCCCCACTGTATACCGGTAAAATCACCTTTTGTGATATTCGCCGCGCCATACTGCAGGCCCACGCAACGGTCTTCCACGTAGTTCACAAAACCAAGTTGAACACCATAGGCGGAACCTTCGACCCAGTTCCCGAGGCCCATCTCAACGCCTTTTACGTCGCCGGTGGCTTTGTTCACGCCAAGAGCGACAACGCTGACACCGGTCACGTCCTTATTGACCGGATAGAAGAGGCTGAGACGAAGTCCTCCGATAGATTCGTCTGCCGGGACTAGCTGGACGGGATCGAACACCGCGAGCTGAATGGGTTTGGCCTCCTGTGCTCCCGAGAACAAGGGTGCCGCGAACAGAGCTACCAGAACCAGAACAAATATCTTTTTAAACATGATCTCTCCTCCCGTTTTTAGCGCGATACGATATATACCCCCTGTCGGTTATTATATTCCCGCCGCACAAATACAGTCAATGTTAATAATTTTGGTAGCTAAAACCATTTTGGTACGCGATGCCAAAAGCCGGGTAAAAAACGGGTTTGACGCAATTGCCCCGGTCGAGGATAGAGCACGAATGGGAGCCAGGGGTTTTAGACTATCTTTAATTGTCGGGGAGGAGTATAATAAACACTGTACATATCCAGATACATTCGTCTTAACGCTCCGGAGTTCGAATACCGACATCGGGGCAACCGGTAAAGGATGAACGATATGCAGGCAAAAACCTCACCCCATCATCGTGTATGTAAGTATCCCAAGTGCAAGAATATCCTTAGTATATACAACCATGAGGTCTATTGTAACATCCACCTGAACCCATCCTTTTGGAAGGACAAGGTGGGCGGCGAACCTGTTACAAAGCCAGATCCCCTGGTCCTATCCAGCGCGCACGTGTAAGAACGGTCCCAAAAAATATCGAGCGATTCTTGATCATTTCTGGACGGTTCTCCCGTATGGGGGATGGTATCCGTGGTGTATTTTGTGGTCGGGATCGTCTTTTGCCTATCGTTGGATCGTGGTCTTTTCCGGCATTTCAGCGTCCCGGAACATAAAAATACGCGCAACAGATCACAATACAAAGACTTAAGTCGTGTAACGGTGTTTTCCGCATGTTGGTTTTCCTTCAGAATAACGTCCTCTTAACTAAAATATCAGGATCAACCGTATATTAGTTAGCTATTTACAAATTAACACAATAATGATACAATAAACAAAAGTTAAGGGTATACAATGCCAGAAAATAAATTCATACATAATATCGCCGTATTTCTAACATTAATAGCATTTATCAATGTTAATTCTTTAAATACCTGCGGAATGGATATTAACGCCGCGGGTGAATTCGACCTTCTATCAGCCTATACTACTTTCGGTCCCAAGACCCCTTCTGAAGGGCCCATGAATTTCCAGGGGTCACTTCTCTCCAATAAACACTTTATCCTGACCGTGGTATCGATAGCCGATTATCTGTCGGTACGTCCATACGATAGGGAAGGATTAAAAAAATGGTCGCAACATCAGTTCGCCGGCGTTTGTAAAGAGTGGGTAAATATCCTGGACCTTGAGAATATCGAGATCAGGGGGGATAGCGCCAGGATACGCTTTACCTTGAATGACGAGGAATATAGCGCTGAAGTAACGCTTAAGGAGAGGAACAAGCGCGGCTCCGGCAGTTTGAACATAAAGGTAACAGAAGGGAAAAAAGCGCTAGTTGACGAGCCTCTCCCAAGTGTTTATCTTCGGGACAAGACACGTAAGATCAAGGTCGGGTTCAGTGTGCTCTCTTCCGGGGTGGATGGCATAGCCGATGAAGTGCGGGAAGTGATAGCCGCCGGAGTTGATTCAGTCCATCTTGACCATCTGGACGGTGTTTTCACGCCCGGGTTGAAACCTTTCAGTTGTCTGAACCAGATAAGAGAGCTCAGGGACATGGGGGTCCCGATGAATGTCCATCTCATGGTAAGTGAGCCGGAAGCCGGGCTTATAGACCAGGTGATCGACGCGGGGCTTAAACCCGGCCGCGATAATATCTTGATACATTGCGAGTCTTTCCACAACTTTGAGAACCTTAAGACGATGGTCGGATACATCAAAAGCAGGGGAATAGGTGTCGGGCTGGCCATCAACCCTGAAACGCAGATAAGAAACCTCGCGACGCCATTACGGAAATTGGCTGACGATATCGATTCCTTGATGATCATGTCGATAATCCCCGGTGCCGGATCGAGACCGTTCATCGAGGAATCCATGAATAAGGTCCGGGAATTAAGGGATCTTATGGGAGACCTTAACCCTGCCAGGAAAGTCGACATTATCATTGACGGCGGCATAAACGAGAATTCCATAGTTAAGATCATAGATAGCGGAGCGGACGAGCTTATTACGCGAACATGGCTTTTGTCCAGCAGTAAAGGTGTGTCCGAGACCGTAAGACAGATAAAGACCCTTTCGGTACACAGGCAGGAATCAGACCTTCTTAAGGAGATGATGGAAGAACGGGGTATGGAGGGGTACGGACATATAAAGGACGCGCTTGTGACGTTCTGCCGGGGAGGAAATACTTTCACAAAAGATGAGCTTATAAGCGCGCTAGAGCGTATGGAAGGCGTTGAACGGGTAGCTATCAGCGATGACAGGGTAGTGGATATATTCTATGCTGATAAACTGGTCAGGTTCCACGACAAGAAGGTCATTCCCATCGAGCATCTGGGATTAAAGGACAGGACGTATTATGACGGTATCGTCGTAAAGGTCTACGCGGGGAACGTGACAAAACCGATGAAGGGGCGATATATACTGGGGATATCAGGCTCATGGCATGATTCCACAGCGGTCCTTGTCCGGGATGGGAAAATAGTGGCGGCACTGGAAGAGGAAAGGATGACCAGGGAAAAGCATGATACGTCGCTTTTTCCGGTAAACGCTATCAGAAGGCTTTTGGAGGATGAGAAAATAACATGGGATGATGTGGGGCATATCGCGTTCGGATGGAATTTCAATAACTATGTGGACACGCAGCATTCAGAGAACCCCAATGACGTGTTTTTCCGCGATATGGATGAAAGATATGCCGCTAGCAAGGGGATACCGGCCGGCGAGGTCGTGCGCCGGAAAAGTTCCGAAAGGAACAAGGACCGGTTCGATGTCGCCAGGGTATACTCGTTCTTGTATGAAATGTCCGGGACATATGGCACGGACCATGAGCCCCGGGTGTCTTTTGTTGGGCATAGCCAGTCGCACGCCGCGTCGGCCTATTACCTGTCGGGATTTGATGGAGATGTGCTTACCGTGGCGCTTGACGGATATGGTGATACGGAATCCGGAAGCGTGTGGGCATGCAAGAACGGGGCTATGAAGGAGATATCCAGGTTCACCCTTCCGCATTCCCTGGGATGGATGTATATAGCCGTTACAGAATATCTCGGGTTCAAGCCTAATTCTGGGGAAGGCGAGGTCATGGGGTTCGCCCCTTACGGGGAGCCCTGGGACTCGGTAGAAATGGAAAGGGTCAATAAGCTCGAAGAGATATTCAGGGATTATATGAGGTTCGATCGGGAAACAGGCACTTTAGTGTCGAATCCCGAATATTATTATTACGGCGAGATGGTCGATGGAAAGAACAGGATCACGAGAACGTTCCAGGACAAGCTTGCCGAGCTGGGGATAAGGCCGAATGAAAGGTCCAGCAGTAAGCTGGACCCGTTGGATCCCACCGACAGGCCATACGCCAACCTGGCATATGTCCTGCAAAAGCGGACAGAAGAGGTCGTCAGTAGTATAGTCAGGTTCTACCTTAAAGATAACCCGGAAACCAACAATATAGATAAGCTTGCTTTGGCCGGGGGCATAACGCTGAACATCCTGGCGAATGGCAGGCTTATTTCCGACGGACTGGTATTCGGCGAGAATATTTTTGTGCAACCGGCGGCGGGAGATTCCGGAACCGCTATCGGGGCGGCTCTTTCGGTGGCGCATAAATTCTATGGCCAGGATGTGATGGGGGAAATGGACCATGCTTTCTATGGGCCGGAATACAGCGATGCCGATATCAGGGAAGCGCTTGACGCGTTCGGGCTCGTAGAGGGCGAGGATTATGAGCACCTGCCGACAGACAGGCTGTTGGACAAGACCGCGGGATATATAGAGAAAGCACAGGCGGTAGCCTGGTTCCAGGGCAGGTCCGAGGTCGGTCCGAGGGCCTTAGGGGCCCGTAGTATACTTCTCAACCTGAACGACGTGCAGGCGAATAACACGGCTAATATCATCAAGGGACGCCAGCCATGGCGTCCGTCGGCTTCAAGCGTCCTGGAAGAAGCCGCAAAGGATTATTTCAGGGGCATAGGGAAATCTCCGTTCATGGTCATATCGTTCCCCATACTGTATGGTAAACAGAGGACCGTTCTTTCGGGCGCGCACGAGTTCGGGGACAAACTGGCGCGGCCCCAGACCGTTTCAAGGACAGCCTGTCCCTTATATTGGCAGCTGTTGAAAAAACTGGGTGAGAAGACAGGTATTCCCGCTGTGGTCAATACCTCGTTCAATAAACAGGAACCGTTGGTAGAACACCCGGAAGAGGCGCTTAACACATTTTATTATATGGATAAGGTGGACCACCTGGTAATAGGCAATTATGTGGTCTCCAAGACCAGGAACCTTAGCCCGAGGGTGATATCGCTGTCCGACGAAAAACTGATCAGGGATATGGTCGCCGAAGCGGAGGCCAGCGGGGATATAAACAAATGGATACACCTCTTTAGCATGATCAACGAGACGCTTTTACCCAACTGCCATAAGGTTGAGATAACCCTGGATCGCGGCGTATACGGCGAGAAAAAAATATTATTCCCCCTGATGAAGGATATTTTCAGCGGGCCCTTGAAGGATCCGGTATTGCGCGCGATGGTGTCGATGATCAATGATTACGCTACGGAATATAACGCTAAGAAGATCTATATCGGTTCAACTTTCGGGAAAATGGAGAACATAGTATTCCAGAATATAAAGGCTAAGCTGGTGTCGAATTTTCCCAGGATGCGGTATTTCGCCAATTCCGGCAATGAGGTCGAGATCCTGCCGCTTTCGACGCGGGGGGAAAAAATGTCGGGACTGAGAGAATCACCGGTCCTGGTCGAAAGACTAAGCTTCAGGGAAAGAACGGGTACTTTTATCGGTATCGACGTGGGGGCGACACGGATCAAGGCGGTGTTGATAGAGGACGGGAATATTCTGCGCACTAAGACCGTGGGAACCACGTTTGAAGGAGGAAGACAACTCGGGAAGATGATAAGGGAGCTCGCAAAGGACATAGCGGGAGACAATGTGGCTGCAGACGGTTTAGGGATAGCCCTTCCCGGGGTAGTGGATCCATTGACCAACAGGATATCCTGGCTGGTGAATTACGAGCCGAAATGGGATAGGCCGGGCAACGGAGCGGCAGTCAGCGAAGAGTACCAGGATCTGACCGATGAGCTCCTGGAGCTAGAGAAAGAATTCGGGTATGGCAAGGTAAACCTTGTAAATGACGGAACGGCGCATGGGATCACTTCCCTGAACGATGACAGGGCCGATGACGCGGTTGTGGTGGCCATAGGGACTGGCATAGGCGCCGCCAGGATAGAAAAGGGGGTCGTTGATATCTCCAGGATAGAACAAAGCGGGGCTTTTGTGACGGATGTCGGGAAAGACGCTGATGTTGACGAAGCCTGCGGGGTCAGAGGGTGTTTTTCCGCGAACCTTCGGGATGGTGACGGCAAATTGATGCCCGCTACAAAGCTTGCTGAAAGAATGGTCAGGTGGTTCAGACTGATGCACTCCATGAGGGGGGACAAGAACTTCATCCTGACCGGGGGAGTAATGACCGGTGAGTATGGGGACGCCCTTATCATGGAAATAAACAGGCTCCTGGTATCCGACGGGAATAAATATGGGATAACGGTAGCGGTGTCGAATGCCGACCGGGAATACAGCGGCGCGATCGGCGCGGCCGAATTGTCCATGAAGATATCCCTTTACCGTAAAATGGAAATACTGCACCAGATAAATATGTCGCTACTTGTCCCGCAGCAGGGAAGGACTAAAGTGAACCATATTATCACGAAGGAACTGGTCCCTCTCGCGATGCGGGCAAGGTTCGAGGGGTTCCTGAAGGAGCTATACGGTAAATACCCGTTCTTGAAGGAAAGAGAAGAGATACGCCTGGTGTCGCGGGAAGATATCGCCGCGGAGATCGCCAGGATAAAGGAAGATACGACGATGGATAATACTATAGATGTCGCGCTGGACAACGTGGACGATATATCCGTCCTGCCTGAGGGGGTCAAGGCGCTGGTGTTCTCGGATGTCGCCGATAATACGGATTTTGTCCAGGTGGAAGGTATCATCGCGGCTTTACGGGCTTTGGATCAGAAAGATATAAAGCATCTTATCAAGGTGTACGAACTCCTGACGGGGTCGAAATTCGACCTGGACGAGTATCCGGAGGAAAGGATGCTGGAGATAATATCCTCTCCCGAAGAGCTGGCAAGGATATTACTGTTCAGACTGAATCCGCCCACGGGGCTTACGGACGCGCTTGTATTGAACAATAAGCTTTTGCGATATATAGAAGAATCGGCCTAAA
>JAQUQS010000027.1 GCA_028715965.1 Candidatus Omnitrophota bacterium
AGACGGTGGACCGGAGGACCCGTCCGGACAGCTCGGTCACCAGAAAAGCCGAAAGCACACTGGGAGAACTGGGCGCAAAAGGCGTTACCCGTGATCAGGTGAACGGCGCGGTCTCTGAGTATTCCAGATTACGCGCGACCGGTAATGAGCGAAGCGCCGTAGCGTCGTGGTCGGGCTTCCTGATGCAGGCCCTTTCATCCAACAGCACCCAAACCCCGACGAACATGGCCCCGGAGACAGGCGCACGCATGCAGAACATCCTTTCCGGGATCGAAGCGGTTAATTCGAACGCACTGAACGATTCGCTGGATACCTTCGACAGCATCGCCGCCGAAGACAACTATGACAGGCAACTTGGCATGCTTATGGCAATGTCACCTGAGACCGGGCTGAACGAGTCGAGGAAGATCTCCGGCTGGATGAACACACAGGCCGAGATCGGCCGGGAAACCGGCAAGGGTTTCTCTGTCAGGATGAGCCTGTCCCAGGCCCGGAACTTGAGCAACTCGACCAATCCAATGGCCGGCAACGCGCATATAGCAGAAGAGATCAGGCGACAGATGGATGCCGGCGATCAGGACCTGGCTAAATACGCGTCCCTGGCCGATACAGTATTGGATCTGAACGGAAAGTTCGAGAATGTTCTGCGCCAGTCGGGAGATCTCCAGGGGACCGGCGCCGCGAACCGTATGCTGAACAACGCCTCAATTGAATTAAAGGAACATATGAATAAGGCGCTCGATGACCTCGACACCATTAAGGGCTCTACCGGTTTGAGTGAGGATATTGTCGCCTCAATGCTGACAGGCACCCCGCTTGATAAAGCAAACTTTGATAACGTTCGGGCATTCTCGGACCAGATGGCCCAAAATGACATAACAAGACTGTCCGGGGAAATGAGCGCGGGAGAAAAGGTAAAAACATCGCTGGATATGCCGTTAAACAGCAACGAAAACGACACGGTCGGACTGGATCTCATCTCAACCCTAATTAACAGCCTGGGGTTAAGCGGAAAATTAACACAAAATGATATAGCCAGGATACATTACAATCAGAGCCGGATCATCGATGAAGTCATCAACAACTCGAACGGAAAGTTCGCCGGCAACAGAGACCTGTTAACGACGGCAATGAAATTAAGGGAACTCCTATCTAAAAGGTCAGGCAAACTGAGCCGGAATGAAATAAGAACATTCAGCGAAAGCCAAGGGACCGATATCGATAAGGTCTATGACCTGATGGGACTCAACAGCGTTCCCTTGAGGGAAGCCTATCACAACATAGCGGAACGCGAAGCCCGGCATGAACAGCGTCAGGAGGATAGATCAAGGACCGAGGCGTCATATAACGAGAATATATCCGATGCTGACCTCAATTACGCCGGCAACCTGATCGACTCATTCTCGGATATGGACAGTGACCTTGGCCGTATAAAAGACGCCTTATCACGGGACCTGGGTAAGATACATGCTGTGAACACGGCCAGGGATACAGGTAGAACCGCAAAGCCTGGTTCAACGAACAAGAGCTCCGGAGAAAGACGCGGAGCTACCGATATCGTGGTAACTTCTGCGATGGTCGCCTCGATGGCAGTGGCACTTTCCGGGACAGGCATGATCGGTGTATCGCTCCCCGTTGCGATAGCTTTTGGAGCGGTCGTTATGGCAATTCCTCTGGTCCTTTCGCTGACCGGCACCAGTGATGCGGTCTCCGACGGAGGCACGACCGGTCATAAAGCGCCGGGAACTACCTCCGACTCCGAAATGGCCAAACCCGTAAGCGAAACATTTGAGATGGACATCGACGGCACTAATGTAATGGTTGACGTAAGTCCTTCATCTATAAGGATTAACTTCGCAAGAACAGCGGAAGGCCCGAAAAAAACGATCACGATAGGTACTCGCGGAAAGCTTGATACAGAGAACAGGGACCGAATTGAAAGTATCGTTAGAAGATCCGCGCCTTTAAGCATGAGGACCGAAAAGACCACGAGAACGGATATGGGACACGTGATGGCCACCGTAGAGGCGGTCATAGGCGAAATAGGCCTGGATAATTTCAATTCTTTCGAAACATCCTTCGAGGATATAGAGCTCAAGGTATCAGCTATGAATAATGGTACCTTTGCGACAGAATTGACACATAACCCGACAGGATCGCGGGTAAGCGTAAATACAGCCGAACCTGACGTTATCTCAAAAGCACGGACCACTTTAAGTGAAATGGACAGGATTCCACAAAGAGGGGCCGGAGTATCGGAATTTAACGACAAGATCGCGCCGACACTGAGCGATATACGATCGCATATCGTGAATATGACGTTAAATTTTGAGAATAGCAGCTTAACGATATCCTCGGATAACTTGAGCAGTGATACCGCCGGAGAACTTGTTACGATAACGCGATATGGCAGCAGAAGCAATATCAACAAAGTCATGCGATCGCCCTTGTCGGAAAATAACACTGTTCCGAGTGAGGTAGAGCATCTTATGGCCCCTGGCATGGATGTCAGGACTTACGAGGATATGGAAAGCTTCTACAGGTCTACATTAAAAGATCTGGCTCACGGTAGCGGCAACCTGAGTGTGTATTTAGGAACGGTCCGCATAGAACTCGACATGACTAACGACACGTTATGCATAGCAAATACAACAACGTCCAAAACCACTGACGTGCAGACGATCGAAGAGGCTTTTGCCGGGAACGGGATCATCTCAAAACAGATCGAAGCCGAAAGGTCCCTTGGCGAAGCCAGAACCGAGATATATAACGGTAATCTGCCGGAAGGGCATACCGTAATAGTGGAAGACAGGCAAGGTAATAAATACGAGTTCACGCGCAAGACCGGCAGTAAAGGCCTGGATATCACTAAGAACGGTAAAGAACTGGCCCGGTCCAGGACCTATAATTTAATAGACAATTTATCGCAAGTGGCGGAAGGGACTGAACTTAAGTTCATGGTATCCGTCATAGACACCGAGTTGAATGGTCGTTTGCCTATAGAACAAAGATGGATGGTAATGGCCGATGGAGAAGTCAAAATATCGGATAAGTCCAGTATATCCTTCGGCAAAACGGGTATAAAATTCGGGTCCAGCATGATAAGAAGACGGGGAGACACGTCAAAGATCCTCTACGAATCGCATACACATCCCGATAGCGCCATGCCGAATGAATACACACAACATCTCAGGGCTGACTTAGCTGAGCGGTTGATAGTGGCGGCGTACGAGAATATAAATACAGATGACGTCGCGCCGATGGAAGTTAATGAGCTGGATTCCGCAGGTAATGTGATCGGACGTCTGGCGGTCAGCTTCATGGATGGCAAAGGGCTAGTAAGCGTATATTCCACGGAAGGGATATTGCTGGGCAAGGAAGTGATATTAAATCATGCGGAAACATTGTCCATGCGCGCGGAGTTAGAGAGAAAATACGACGAAATGCTGGCCAGCCGGCAAAAGGACGGTAGAAATGTGGTTATTGAGGATGAAAATGGGGAAAACTTCGTTATAGCAAGGATGAACGATAATGATGATATCGAACTTGCGGCTGAACATGTATTAACTATGGTCCCGAGGGATGGTCAGTCCGCTGAGATACCGGAAAATGTCTCCGACAGGCTCGCCGGGACATCGCCAGCTCAGCCAGAGACCCTTCCATACGGGACACACACGGACGACCAGGGAACGCCTGCAAGTGAAGCGACCACACAGTTATCCGGCCCAATAATGACGCTTCTTAACGCGTTCGATGTCCCGAATGAAAAAACTTTGATAAAAGCGCTTAGAGGCGTCAAGGCACAGGATATCGCCGTCAGGTCAATGGGACAATTCGAGGATACGGGAGAGGCTGTTGAATCGCTTGATGCCGTGCGAAAGACCATAGAAAACTCAAAGGACAACAGTACAGGTGTTACGCGTGAAGATGCCGAAAATATCCTGGTGCAGATCAGAAAAGCAACTGACATCCTATCGCGAATGGGGGCATCAATCGTAGCGACGCACACTGGGTCTATGGTAGCACCCGGGGACAGGACCATCCTTTCCAAAACTACCGGCACGGACGATCTCGAACTTGAAGCACTGAACCTCACACAGGAGAACGACTCTGCTCCTCTCGATAACATTGAGATATTGAGCTATTCTGATGCTGGCGCAAAAGCATCCGAACTGTCCATAAGCGGTACGGATGAGTTCGGGACCCCGGATAAACATAGCCTTCTGGTGATCTCCGCAAGTGTTCTTGAAGATGACATGAGGGGCCTGGAATCATTAGCAAGGGACATCTTCGCGCGCAACGCATTGAAGAATGGGGGAAAACAACGTATACTTATCGTGGGCGACATATCGGAAAAGGCGATGAATACCATAACCGGCTGGGGTGATATTGCCGATATTATCACCGCGGTCGGCGAAGAAGCCCTCCCCGGGGAGATCGCGGATATTAAGCGCATTGATCCTTCGGTCAAGGTCGTAGTAACCGGGGTCTTTACGGGCAATGAGTCGTTCTTTGAGGCAGTAGCCAGTGAATGTGACAGTTATATTATCGCCGGAGAAGATTTCACGTTCGGCATGGCCCTGGCATTGGCCCTGACACGAGCTCATTATGTGGCATTTGCGGGCATAACCGATGAGGGCGTTAACAGATTAAGAGAGATCGCCAAGAGGGAGAAAGAAGCCCGGACAGGTAGACAGATGATAAGGCTGGAGAGCGCCGGAAGCACAGCCGCCGATGAGGCGATAGATGAAGCCCTGTTTGCCGACCTGAAAGCCGATACGGCGTTCTGATCTCATATATCGGACAAGATCGTATTGAGCGGTAACGCTCATGCGGATAGAGAGGATTATTCCAGAAAAGAGGGTTCCCATGCTCAAAAAGCTCATACTAGTACTATTAGCCGCCATATTGTTACAGGAAATGAGCCTTATGGCCCAGGAGGAACAACCATTAGCTTCGAATACTGAAAAAAAAGAACTTACACATGAAGAACGAATAGAGGCACTGAACAACATCTTGATGAATAGAGGGGATATTTTGGCCCTTATACCCGGCATTGCCATCAAATCCGGGGAAAATGGTAATTTCATTGAGTATACTGGTGTGCCGATCGAAAAACTCGATCCCGTTGCATTCGATGAACTATATCAGACCACATTTCGCCACGTCAACCAGAAGAACATCGAAAATACATTGCGCCAACTAAAGCAACTCGAACAGATTAATAACTATAACAGGTCACAAAGGACCATTCGCCAGTTGAACAACAGGAAACGGAACTATTGAGACCAGACATCAGATATATGTCCCGCATTAACAAGAACCCAAACAACATAACGTTTTAAACTGATCTCAGGACCAGGAAGGGATCATTCAGATGGTTCTTCTCCGGTAAGCACAGGAACAGGATCGGAGGAGAATAGCGCCACCGGATCATCTCTCCGGTACGAAATATTCCCAGCCGTACTAAGAAGCGTAGAGCCAGCAGACCCAGCGACCGTTGCATCGGTTTGCCATTTAGCTTTATTTGTCGGATCAAGGACCGGGGTGGCCCACATATTACGACCATAGCGAGCGGTAACCTTTTGGGGTGTTCTGACAGCAATAGTTGCCCGGGTAAAGAAGTGAAAATAAGTTAGTACTGAAATAACGGCGATCATCAAAAATATGCCGCAAAGGACCGTTTCCAGATATTTCCACTTTAAATCTCTGCACATGAAAACAAGTATAATAATAAATTCCAAAAATCCAAATGCAACACGTAAGGTTTATAGCTATAAAGTTGCGATCGAGCTAGGAATTATAATGAGAGTAAATTAGTCAAAAAATGTTACGGGCAGATAAAAAAGAGGAGGTTTGACTAATATTTAAAATTTATCAGTTCTCTTGACTATTTCAGATGATCCTCCGTTTTTTCTATAACATGTTATATCACATAGAATTATACATTTTGTAACCATGCCGCATTTTGTTAAGTTGAAAAAATCCACCACATTAAGTTAAGTTATAAAATTTTCAGATTCAAAATTTTGCATCAGATTAATAGTGATATATACTATAGGTGTTAAATAAAAAAAGATGTAGTTTTTTATTCTGTAATTTAATGCTTTTAAAAAGTATGTTATAACATATAATATATATAACAAAGGGGAGTTGAAATGATACTATTCAAGTATAACTTGCTGAGATACCGGCATAAGCAGCCATTACACGGACCCGGAGCATATGATCGTACCCGAGTCGATAACGACCTGACATTTATCGATATATATTCCAACCATAAAAAACGTTTTGCGTTAAAAACACTATCTATCCTGGTTGCAACGATCTTTCTAGTACAACAACTAGCGTATTCATTGGGGATCGAATCAGT
Organism: Candidatus Omnitrophota bacterium; assembly: GCA_028715965.1. Lineage (NCBI taxonomy): Bacteria > Pseudomonadati > Candidatus Omnitrophota > Candidatus Omnitrophota bacterium. The sequence goes on from JAQUQS010000027.1 coordinate 6,374, forward strand.
CCGGCCACTGCGCACCACACCTGCGCAGACAGCCATCGCGGAACTGCCCGATGCGAAAAACGCCATAGAATTGATCAACCATGACCTTCTAACATATAAACGCACTCGCAGCGCGAATTCGCTTTTAACTTCTACATCCGAGCAAGACCAATCAAATGCATACGCCCCGTATTATCTAAAACGCCAACAACACAAACATGACGAATTAATACGCCAAAAACAGGATACGGAGGACCTTGTCCTTCGCCTGCAGAGGCGAAACGGACAAAAGGAATACGACGAGGACGTGCCCTTGAAAAAAAAGAAAAGCGGTGACGACAACGGAAAGGTCCAATACACCCTTACCGACTGGGACGAAGAAGGCGACCCCAACCAGTTGAATGTTTACGAATACAACGACGACGGCTCCCTGAAGGCGGTTGTTTCTTACGACATTTCCGGAATGAACGCGTCAAAATGGATAAGTGCGGGCAAAGAAATGGACGGCGAGGACGGGGAGATCTTCTTTGCTGGCACCGAAATGGTCGGGGAAGAGGACTTAGAGGATTCCATGATACTACAGAAAGCGGTATATGGAGGCGACCGAGGCGATGAAGTGATCGAATATGTACTTAGCGACTATGACGATGAGGGGAAACCAAATACAGTTAGCCTGTACGAATATCATAAGGACGGAGACAGTGATGATGGTCTTGATGAAGTCGTAACATATGACCTGACCGGCGAGGATATCGATCTCACCTCGGATGGATGGATGGATGACCTTGAAGATGACCAGATCACTAAAACAACCGTTTATGAAGGCAAAAAAGGAGAGGAAAAAGTCGTTTATGCCCTAGAGGATTATGAAGAGAACGAAGAAGGACTTTACCAGCCGACACAAATGAGCGTATACGGATACGACACCGATAACGATGGAAAGGAATTAAAGGAAATACGTAAGTATGACATCTCCGGCATCGTTGGAACTGATAGCTGGGACACCTCACGCGACGAACTACTATCCGGCAATGAAGAGACCCTGGCGAACTATATTGATGCACTCGTAAGCGAAACGATCTTTACGGGAGCTGAGGGAGAAGAACGTGTGGACCAGGTACTTTACTATACCGAAGGACAGATAGTCGAAAGACAGGATTTCGAATACAGAACGTACTCCGCTAAATATGCCAAGAACGATAAGTATGCGATAAGCTCCACTATTACATACAGCACGGAAGATCTCGATGCGGACACAGCCAGAGAGAGAGGCGCCGGTCTTCTTCAGGAAGAAGCCGTATTCGCGGGACCACAGGGAAAAGAAAAAACACAGCAGATATACTACTACGATGATCTGGGTGATGTGGTAGAAAGGAAGGATTATTCCTACGATGGGAATAAACTTATAGCGACGACGACAATGGATACTGAAGGGTTAAGCTTCGACGAAGCTCGTACTGCCGGTGCCGGGGAGCTGATAGAAGAATCGACCTTCGAGGGGAACGCCGGGAAAGAAAAGCTGACGAATACGTTCTATTATACGGACGGCGAAATGATAGAACGAAGGGATTACGAGTATGACGGCGACAAGCTTACCAACACATATCTTTACGACATCGACGGTATCTCGGGATCAGACGCGCGAATATCCGGTTCCGGGACCCTCATGGAGGAATCCATTTTTTCCGGTAAAAGTGGGAAAGAAAAAATATTACAGACACTATATTTCGGCGAGGATGGGGACATTACGGCAAGAAGGGATTACGAATATTCCGGGAACAGGCTGATCGCGACATGCAAATATGACACAAGTGGCCTGGATGATGATGCTGCCCGGACATATGGGCGTGGTTTAGTGGACGAGGAATCTATCTATAGCGGTATCGCGGGGAAAGAAAAGATACAAAAAACAACGACTTACGCCTGGGGTGAGAACGGTGAGCGCGTAGTGGAAAATGAAGTAGACTTCTATTATGAGAACGGAATACTTAAATACAGCACACAGACGGACCCCACCGATCCACTAGACTTGTTCACAACGTACTTCAAGGGCCGGAAGGGGCGCGAAAGGATCGACTGGATAGACAACCCGATATTCACCGGGATATCGGATCCTGTAGACATATTGATATCTGATCCGCGCTATCTGGATGGCACTTGGGATGTTGACACCGATGGGAACGATATACTCATTACGTACCAGTCCGATGATGTGGAGGATTTCGTTTATACGTTCCACCATGACGGTGACGGCAAATTACTGAACGTTGAACGGGAATCATATGAAAATTATCAGGGAGAGGGTCCACACAATCAGGTAGACATTATCTATTATGATGGGGAAGACGGCATGGAAAGAATGGATTCCGTCCACTTCTACGCCGGATTAGTGAGTAGCTATTCGTATTCCGCCATGGGGGTACTTGAGAGTGTCACTCAGACGAATATAGAAGGGGACATCAAGGTCACGATGACCTATGAGGGCGCCAAGGGAAAGGAACGGGTAAAAGAAAGTACCGACTACCGCGGGATAACGACTACCTACCATTATGACGACGAGACCGATGGGCGGCTTATATCCCTATCGAAGTCGAACGGCGCGAACATCTATTACTCAGGCGAAAAAGGATCGGAAAAAGTCGAATGGACTATTGACTCTAATGGCATTAAGAACATCTACCATTACGATACTGAGCACAACGCGGTCCTAGAAAGAGTGGTATCCGAAACATCTGAAGGGATATTTCTGTCAGAAAGCGTTTACGATGGCGACGAGGGAAGAGAAAAAGTAGTATCCGTCACGGACAGAAAGAACAAAGTTACATTATTCGAGTATGAGAATGGACGCCTCATCGCAACCAGTTCAAGTGACGGATCGAGTGCCGTATATACACAGAATCTCTGGGGCGAGGACCAGCTTGTCACCACTACCGATAAGAAGGGAGTTACTACAACATATCAATACGGCAATCTGCAGGGAGTGAAAAATGTTCTGGTCGGTGCCAGCCAGGATAAGAACGGTAACCATATCGCTGATATCGCCTACAAGTTACTTAACGGCGAAGAGGTCATAGATATAATAACCGACCGCAAAGGCAAGGTCACGACTTATGAATACGAAGGAAATGATCTTATTGCCACTTCATCCAGCGACGGATCGAGCGCGGTATATGCCCAGAACGCGTGGGGCGAGGACCAGATCGTTACTACCACCGATAAAAAAGGCGTCGTAACTACCTACATATACGATGCCGATGGCTATATGGCAAGTGCCAGCCAGGACAAGGGCGATCACCATGTAGCGGACATCACCTACAAACTCCTGAACGGTGAAGAAGTCATCGATTCAATAACCGACCGCAAAGGCAAGGTCACGACTTATGAATACGAAGGAAATAACCTTATTGCTACTTCGTCGAGCGATGGGTCGAGCGCGGTATACACCCAGAACGCGTGGGGCGAAGACCAGCTCATCACTACCACCGACAAAAAAAGCATCGTAACGACATATGCCTATGACGCCGATGGCTACATGGCCAGTGCCAGCCAGGATAAGGATGGCAATCATATAGCCAGCATCCTCTACAAGCTCCTTAACGGAGAAGAGGTCATAGACACCATCACCGACCGTAAGGATAAAGTAACGACTTATGAATATGATGAAAATAACCTTGTAAGCACATCCTCTTCCGACGGGTCGAGCGCGGTGTATACCCAGAACGAGTGGGGCGAGGACCAGCTCGTCACCACCACCGACAAGAAGGACGTAGTAACGACCTATGCCTACGATACCGACGGGTATATGACAAGCGCCAGCCAGGACAAGGGCGACTACCATATCGCGGACATAGCCTACAAACTCCTGAGCGGCGAAGAAGTGATCGACACTATAACCGACCGTAAAGGTAAAGTGACGACTTATGAATATGATGGAAATAATCTTGCAAGCACATCCTCTTCCGACGGGTCGAGCGCGGTGTATACCCAGAACGAATGGGGCGAGGACCAGCTCGTTACTACCACCGACAAAAAAGGCGTAGTCACGACCTACGCATACGATACCGACGGGTATATGACAAGTGCCAGCCAAGACAAGGGCGACTACCACATAGCGGACATAGCCTACAAACTCCTGAGCGGCGAAGAAGTGATCGACACCATCACCGACCGTAAAGGTAAAGTGACGACTTATGAATATGATGGAAATAACCTTGCAAGCACATCTTCTTCCGACGGATCGAGCGCGGTATACACCCAGAACGCGTGGGGCGAAGACCAACTCGTCACCACCACCGACAAAAAAGGCGTCGTAACGACATATGCCTATGACGCCGACGGGTACATGGCCAGTGCCAGCCAGGACAAGAACGGCAATCATATAGCCAATATCCTTTACAAGCTCCTGAACGGTGAAGAAGTGATCGATACCATCACCGACCGTAGGGGCAAAGTCACGACATATGCCTACAACACGGATGGTAATTTGTTAAGCACGAGCACTTCCGACGGATCGAACGCGGTATACACCCAGAATGCATGGGGCGAAGACCAACTCGTCACCACCACCGATAAAAAGAGCGTAGTAACGACATATGCATATGACGCCGATGGCTACATGGCCAGTGCCAGCCAGGATAAGAACGGCAATCATATAGCCAGCATCCTCTACAAGCTCCTGAACGGCGAAGAAGTGATCGACACCATCACCGACCGTAAGGATAAAGTAACGACATATGAATATTCGGGAAATAACCTTATTGCTACTTCGTCGAGCGATGGGTCGAGCGCGGTATACACCCAGAACGCATGGGGCGAGGACCAGCTCATCACCACCACAGACAAGAAAGGCGTCGTAACGACATATGCCTATGACACCGACGGGTACATGGCCAGTGCCAGCCAGGATAAGGATGGCAATCATATAGCCAGCATCCTCTACAAGCTCCTTAACGGAGAAGAGGTCATAGACACCATCACCGACCGTAAGGATAAAGTCACGACATATGCCTACGACACGGATGGTAATTTGTTAAGCACGAGCACTTCTGACGGATCGAACGCGGTATACACCCAGAACGCGTGGGGCGAGGACCAGCTCGTCACTACCACTGACAAGAAAGGCGTCGTTACGACATATGCCTACGACACGGACGGATATATGATCAATGCGAGTCAAAGCAAAGATAACCATCTTATATCCGATATCGTCTATACGCTCCTGAACGGCGAAGAAGTGATCGACACCATCACCGACCGTAAAGGTAAAGTAACGACCTATGAATATTCGGGTAATAACCTTATTGCTACTTCGTCGAGCGACGGGTCGAGCGCGATATACACCCAGAATGAATGGGGCGAGGACCAGCTCGTCACCACCACAGACAAGAAAGGCGTCGTAACGACATATGCCTATGACGCCGATGGCTACATGGCCAGTGCCAGCCAGGACAAGGATGGCAATCATATAGCCAGCATCCTCTACAAGCTCCTTAGCGGAGAAGAGGTCATAGACACCATCACCGACCGTAAGGATAAAGTAACGACTTATGCATACGACACGGATGGTAATTTGTTAAGCACAAGCACTTCTGACGGATCGAACGCGGTATACACCCAGAATGCGTGGGGCGAGGACCAGCTCGTCACTACCACCGACAAAAAAGGCGTCGTCACGACATATGCCTATGACACCGACGGGTACATGGCCAGTGCCAGCCAGGACAAGGGCGACTACCATATAGCGGACATACTTTACAAGCTCCTGAACGGCGAAGAGGTCATCGATACTATCACCGACCGTAAAGGTAAGGTCACCACTTATGAATACGAAGGGAATAACCTCATTGCTACTTCGTCGAGCGACGGGTCGAGCGCGGTATACACCCAGAACGCGTGGGGCGAGGACCAGATCGTTACCACTACCGATAAAAAAGGCGTCGTCACGACATATGCCTATGACACCGACGGGTATATGGCCTCAGCCAGCCAGGACAAAGGCGACTACCATGTAGCGGATATCCTCTACAAGCTACTTAACGGAGAAGAGGTCATAGACACCATCACCGACCGTAAGGATAAAGTCACGACCTATGCCTACAACACGGATGGCAATTTGTTAAGCACGAGCACTTCCGACGGGTCGAGCGCGGTATACACCCAGAACGCGTGGGGCGAGGACCAGCTCGTCACCACCACTGACAAGAAAGGTGTCGTCGCGACATATGCCTATGACACCGACGGGTATATGGCCTCAGCCAGCCAGGACAAGGGTGATCACCATGTAGCGGATATATTCTACAAGCTATTGAATGGAGAAGAGGTCATCGATACCATCACCGACCGTAAAGGTAAGGTCACCACTTATGAATACGAAGGGAATAACCTCATTGCTACTTCGTCGAGCGACGGGTCGAGCGCGGTATACACCCAGAATGCGTGGGGCGAGGACCAGATCGTCACCACCACCGATAAAAAAGGCGTCGTCACGACCTATGCCTATGACACCGACGGGTATATGACCAGTGCCAGCCAGGATAAAGGCGATCACCATGTGGCAGACATAGTCTACAAGCTCCTCAATGGCGAAGAGGTCATCGACACCATAACCGACCGCAAAGGCAAGATCACGACTTATGCCTACGACACGGATGGTAATTTGTTAAGCACGAACACTTCCGACGGGGCGAGCGCGGTATACACCCAGAACGCGTGGGGCGAGGACCAGATCGTTACCACCACCGACAAGAAAGGTGTCGTCACAACATATGCCTATGACACCGACGGGTATATGACCAGTGCCAGCCAGGACAAAGGCGACTACCATGTAGCGGATATCGTCTACAAGCTCCTGAACGGCGAAGAAGTGATCGATACCATTACCGATCGTAAGGGTAGGATCACAACTTATATGTATGATGGAAATAACCTCGCCGCCACATCTTCTTCCGACGGGGCGAGCGCGGTATACACCCAGAACGAATGGGGCGAGGACCAGATCGTCACCACTACCGATAAAAAAGGCGTCGTCACGACCTATGCCTATGACGCCAACGGCTACATGGCCAGTGCCAGCCAGGATAAAGGCGAGTATCATGTGGCGGACATCGTCTACAAGCTCCTCAATGGCGAAGAGGTCATCGACACCATAACCGACCGCAAAGACAAGATCACGACTTATGAGTATGAAGGGAACAATCTCGTAGCAACATCCACCAGTGATGGGTCTAGCGCGGTATACACCCAGAATGCGTGGGGCGAGGACCAGATCGTTACCACCACCGACAAGAAAGGTGTCGTCACGACCTATGCCTATGACACCGACGGGTATATGACCAGTGCCAGCCAGGACAAAGGCGACTACCATGTAGCGGATATCGTCTACAAGCTCCTGAACGGCGAAGAAGTGATCAATACCATAACCGATCGTAAGGGCAAGATCTCGACTTATGTCTACGACACGGATGGTAATTTAGTAAGTACCAGTTCAAGTGACGGGGCAAGTGCCGTATACACACGGAACGCGTGGGGTGAGGACCAGATCGTCACCACCACCGATAAAAAAGGCGTAATCACGACCTATGCCTATGACACCGACGGGTATATGACCAGTGCCAGCCAGGACAAGGGCGACTACCATGTAGCGGACATAGCCTACAAGCTCCTGAACGGCGAAGAAGTGATCGATACCATCACCGACCGTAAGGGCAAGGTCACGACTTATGCCTACGACACGGATGGTAATTTATTAAGTACCAGTTCAAGTGACGGGGCAAGTGCCGTATACACACGGAACGCGTGGGGTGAGGACCAGCTCGTCACCACTACCGACAAAAAAGGAGTCGTCACGACGTACACTTATGACGCTGAAGGGTATATGTCAAGCGCCAGCCAGGATAAAGACGAGTATCATGTGGCGGACATCGTCTACAAGCTCCTCAATGGCGAAGAAGCGATCGACACCATCACCGACCGTAAGGGCAAGGTCACGACTTATTCCTACGACACGGATGGTAATTTGTTAAGTACGAGCACTTCCGACGGGTCGAGCGCGGTATACACACGGAACGCGTGGGGTGAGGACCAGCTCGTCACCACTACCGACAAAAAAGGAGTCGTCACGACGTACACTTATGACGCTGAAGGATATATGGCATCAGCCAGCCAGGACAAAGGCGACTACCATGTAGCGGACATCGTCTACAAGCTCCTGAACGGCGAAGAAGTGATCGATACCATCACCGACCGTAAAGGTAAGATCACGACTTATGCCTACGACACGGATGGTAATTTGTTAAGTACGAGCACTTCCGACGGGGCGAGCGCGGTATACACACGGAACGCGTGGGGCGAGGACCAGCTTGTCACTACCACCGACAAAAAAGGCGTCGTAACGACCTATGCCTACGACACCGACGGATATATGACAAGTGCCAGCCAGGATAAAAGCGATCACCACGTGGCGGACATCGTCTACAAGCTCCTGAACGGCGAGGAAGTGATCGATACCATTACCGATCGTAAGGGTAGGATCACAACTTATATGTATGATGGAAATAACCTCGCCGCCACATCTTCTTCCGACGGGTCGAGTGCGATATACATACAGAACGAATGGGGCGAGGACCAGCTCGTCACTACCACCGACAAAAAAGGCGTAATTACCACCTATGCCTACGACACCGAGGGATATATGGCTTCAGCCAGCCAGGACAAAGGCGACTATCATGTAGCTAACATCGCCTACAAGCTCCTCAATGGCGAAGAGGTCATCGATACAATAACCGACCGCAAGGGCAAGGTCACCACTTATGAGTACGAAGGGAACGATCTCATTGCCACTTCTTCCACCGACGGATCGAGCGCCGTATACACCCAGAACGAATGGGGCGAGGACCAGCTCGTTACTACCACTGATAAAAAAGGCGTAGTTACGACTTACTCCTATGACACGAACGGGTATATGGCTTCAGCCAGCCAGGACAAAGGCGACTATCATGTAGCGGACATCGTCTACAAGCTCCTGAACGGTGAAGAGGTCATCGATACCATAACCGACCGCAAGGGGAAGGTCACCACTTATGAGTATGATGGGAACAACCTGATCGGCACTAGTTCGAGTGATGGCTCAAGCGCCGTATACACCCAGAACGAATGGGGCGAGGACCAGCTCGTTACTACTACCGACAAGAAGGGCGTAGTTACGACTT
>JAQUQS010000028.1 GCA_028715965.1 Candidatus Omnitrophota bacterium
GGGGAAAGAGTGGGGGACAACATTAAAGGCGCGGAAAACCTCGACCAGGATGTCATACGACCGTTCGATGATCCCTACACAAAGGACGGAGGCCTCAGTATCCTTTTCGGTAACCTGGCGCCGCAGGGAGCTGTCGTGAAAAAAGCGGCGGTAGATGAAAGTATGCTGGTGCATGAAGGGCCGGCGCGTGTTTTCGACTCGGAGGACGACGCCATGAGGTCCATCATGGGAGGGAAGATAAACAAAGGTGATGTGGTCGTTATCCGGTACGAAGGCCCGAAAGGGGGCCCCGGCATGAGGGAAATGCTGGGACCGACATCGGCGATCGTCGGGGAAGGGCTCGATAAGGACGTTGCCTTGATAACGGATGGGCGTTTTTCGGGCGGGACACGTGGGGCGGCCATAGGGCATGTTTCTCCCGAGGCTACGGAGGGAGGCGCTATCGCCCTGGTACGTGAGGGGGACAGGATACGTATAGATATACCGAAAAAAGAACTGAGCCTTGCGGTAGATGAATCGGAGATGAAAGCGAGGCTTGCCGCGTGGAAGTGCCCCGAGCCCAAAGTTAAAGAAGGATACCTGTATCGTTACTCCAAGATGGTCACAAGCGCTTCCACAGGGGCCATATTCGGTAAGGATCGAATATAGGATGAAGCCTTATAGATTTTGTCCTATCTGTGGTACGGGACTGGTCGGGAAGCCTGTTGACGGCAGGAACAGCCTGGTGTGTGATGGGTGCGGGTGGATAAATTATCTTAACCCGGTGCCTGTCGCGGCTTGTCTTGTATCGAACGAGCGTTCTGAGCTTTTGCTGGTCCGACGCAAAATACCGCCATGTGAGGGCAAATGGGGGCTACCCGGCGGGTATATCGAGCTTGATGAGACCGCGGCCCAGGCCGCGGTAAGGGAGCTTGAGGAAGAGACCGGGATCGGAGGGGCGTTCGAAAGATATGTGGGGGTAGAAGCCCAGGACAGTGATATATACGGCGCGGTACTTGTAGTAGGGGTCGAGCTTCGAGGGCTTACATGGGAGCTTAGCCCGGGTGATGACGCTATGGACGCACGGTTCTTTGCCGTGAAGGATATTCCGGAGATACCTTTTAAAAGCCACAGGCAACTTATAGAGCGGTTTTTGTCGGGCCGACGGTCTTAGATCAGAAGAACGCGGATCACCGAAGCTCCTGTGGTGAAGATTCAATGTAAACTTGTATTTAGTGAAAGGTTGACAATGAGCATAGGGAATTACGATGAGATATCAGGGATAAGCACGGAAGAACTGATCGACCGAGCGGATAAAATACGCCGGAGATGTATGGGTGAGCGCCTGGAAGTATGCAGTATAATTAACGCTCGATCGGGGTCCTGTCCGGAGGATTGCAAATACTGCGCCCAGTCAGCGCGTTATTGTACCGATGTTAAAGAATATCCTCTTGTTCATGACGACGATATCTTAGGAGCCGCCAGGCTTGCCGGACATAATGGCGCGGAACGTTTCGGGATAGTGACAAGTGGTAACCGCTTGACCCGGGAAGATATAAAAAGAATAGCGGCCACGATCAGGGAGATGACCCTGGTGTCGAAAATAAAGCCGTGCGCGTCCCTGGGGGCGTTGGAAGAAGAGGATCTCAGGATGCTTAAGGAAGCCGGGTTGACGCGATACCACCATAACATAGAGACTTCGGCCCGGTTCTATCCTAATGTAGTGACCACACATGACCATTCGCAAAGGGTCAACACCATAAAGGCCGCGAAAAGGTCAGGGCTGGAGGTCTGTTCCGGCGGGATATTGGGCATGGGGGAGACGTGGCAGGATAGGGTCGACATGGCGCTTCTCCTGAAAGAGCTGGAGGTGGATTCTGTCCCCCTGAATTTTCTTGTCCCGATAAATGGGACACCAATGGCGGGGAGGGAAGTGATGTCGCCCGAGGACGCGCTCAGGGCCATAGCGATATTCAGGATCATTCTCGAAGATGTGGAGATAAAAATAGTGGCCGGGAGGGAAGCCGTGTTCAAGGATATGCAGGAAATGATATTCAAAGCCGGCGCTAACGGGATGATGATAGGGGGGTATCTTACCATAGCGGGGAGGACAGTCGAAGAGGATACGGCACTTCTAGGACAAGTGAGGAGATCATGGCGCCTGAGATAAGGTCTTTCATGGAGGAGCAAGTAAAGAATAACGCCTTGCGCGAACTGGTGGAGGTCTCTCCGGCGCCCGGGGGGAGGGTCATCGTCGGGGGCAAAGAATACCTGAACCTATCCTCCAATGATTACCTGGGACTCTCCTGTCACGCTCTCATGGCTTCAGAGATAATAAGATCACTTTCGGGAAGCGTTGTGACATCGCCGTCATCACGGCTTCTTACCGGGACTACGCCGGCACATACGGTACTTGAGAACAGAATGGCCGAATGGAAAGCGGGGGAAGCCGCTTTGATCTTCAACTCAGGATATCAGGCTAACATAGGTATTATCAGTGCCATAGCGGGCAGGAAGGATGTGGTGTTCGCTGACAGGCTTGTCCATGCCAGTATGGTCGACGGGGCGCGTCTTTCAGGGGCGAAACTTATCAGGTTCAGGCATAACGATATGGAACATCTTTCTTCTCTCCTGGAAAAAGAGCGTAGCAGATATGACAAAGCGCTGATACTTACAGAAAGTGTTTTCAGCATGGATGGGGATATGGCGCCGCTGGCGGAGGTGACGACGCTCAAAGAGCGTTTCGACTGTCTTTTGATGGTAGATGAAGCGCACGCTACCGGGGTCTTTGGCCGTTCGGGGGCCGGGATGATAGAAGCCATAGGCTATGCGGCCAGGGCTGATATAATAATGGGTACGTTCAGTAAGGCCATAGCCGGGTTCGGCGCGTACGCAGTCCTGTCGGAAGCGATGCGGGCGTATCTTGTTAACAGTTGCCGCAGTTTCATATATACCACGGCGCTGCCGGTCTATGTCGTGGCCGCCAACATGGCGGGATTGGACCTTGTCCAGATGGAGCCATGGAGAAGAAAAACCTTGCTGGTGAACGCTGATATTCTCAGGCGCGCGCTTACTGAGGAAGGATGTGATACGCGCGGGAACTCCCAGATAATACCGATAATCACCGGTGGCAATGACCGGACGATGCGTATAAGCGCGTGGCTCAGGAGGAAAGGGTACTGGGTGGCTCCTGTCCGTCCGCCTACGGTCCCTGACGGAGGTTCACGTATCAGGGTGTCGCTTTCAGCGGAACATACTTCCGGGATGCTGGAACGGTTCGCTCGGGATATGGGGGAGGCCCTGAAAAAAAATGGATAAGACAATCATAAACAGGAATTTCTCACGCAGCGCCGGTTCATATAATGAGAACGCGTTCGTACAATCCGCCTGTGCGGGGATACTGGCGGGGTACCTCGCGGGGCGTGACCACGACAGGATACTTGAGATAGGTTGCGGCACCGGGGCGTATACAAGGGAGCTCAGGCGCCTGTTCCCGAAAGCCGCGATCACGGCACTGGATATGTCCCCGGACATGCTTCGCGCCGCCGCCGGGGATATGGCGGGCGAGGGTATCGAATTCATAGAGAGGGATTGCGAGCAATACGATGATATGGTGGGGTTCGGGCTCATAACGTCGAACGCCGCCATACACTGGTTGAGCGACCCTGTAGGCGCTATCAGGAAATTGGTTCCACTTGTCTCTCCCGGAGGTGATATATGCTTTTCTATATATGGTCCCGGGACGTTCACCGAGCTCAGGGATACCGTTAAGGAATGCCTGGGAGAGGAGAGGGATATAGCTTCTTCCCGTTTCATGTCCGGGGGAACGATCAAAGAGGTTCTGACCGGGTATTTTGATCTGGTAGAGATGGAAAAGAGGGAATTTGCCATTGAATTCCCTTCCCTGTTCGAGCTTATGAGGAACATAAAACGTACGGGAACGCGTGGCGCGGGGATATCAGGAGTAAGGACATTGGACCGGGGAATGATACGAAAAATGGAAAAAACCATGATCAGGCGTTACGGCAGAGTTATCGCCTCCCATCATGTATATTTCCTGAACGCGCGGGGGCGGAGGGCATGAGCAGGATACTATTGGTGACAGGGACAGATACGGATGTTGGGAAGACCGTCGTAACGGCGCTTTTGAACAAATATCTCAACGAGTGCGGGGTAATGTCCGTTACGCAAAAATGGGTGCAGACCGGCAGCAAGAGTGGCCATGACGATATCAGCCGGCATATGGGATCCGTACATGACGGAGAAAGGACATTGGCGGGATATAGGGGCCTTATGGTGCCATATACCCTGGCGCATGCCGCGTCTCCGCATTTAGCGGCGGTCCTGGAAGGGGTCGAAATAAACGCGGCAACGATCATAGAGAATTCGCGGGAACTTTCCAGGCACTTTGATGTAGTCCTGTCGGAAGGGGCCGGTGGGCTTATGGTCCCGGTCAATGCTGATGTTACAATATTGGATATTGCCGAGATACTGGGAGCGGATGTCCTTGTGGTAGCGGCTAACCGGCTAGGTTGTATAAACCATACGCTGCTTACGATAAACGAGCTTAAAAGGCGGTCGGTGGGAATTGTTGGTGTGGTCTTTAACCGGACATCCCCGGAAGGCGACGAGATAGTGCTCAGGGATAACCCGAAGATGATATCCCGTATGTCGGGCGTGGAGGTCATAGGGGAACTACCGTTCTTCCTTGACGAGGGAACGCTGTACGAAGCTTTCAGGCCGATCGGGGTACGGGTCCTGGAAATATTGAAGAAAGGCGATCGAAATGGTAAATAGCGCTGACCTGGCCCGAAGGGACATAGAGCACGTATGGCATCCTTATACACAGATGAAAGACTGCGAGAAGCATCCGCCTATACCTATAAGGTCGGCGAAAGGTGTCAGGCTTTATGATCATGACGGGAAATTCTATTACGACACGATATCCAGCTGGTGGTGTAACGTCCATGGACACGGGCATCCCGCGATCGTGAGGGCGATCCAGGAACAGGCCCAAACATTGGAACATGTGCTTTTTGCCGGGTTCACCCATGAACCGGCGATAGAATGCGCGGAAAAACTCGTGTCCATATTGCCGGCGGGGCTTGGTCGTATATTCTATTCGGATAACGGTTCGACGGCAGTGGAAGTCGCCATGAAGATGTCGTTCCAGTATTGGCAGAATACCGGAAGCAAGAAGAAAATGCGGTTCCTGGCCCTGGACATGGCTTATCACGGCGATACTATCGGCGCGATGAGCGTCAGCGGAGTGGACCTTTTCAACCAGGTGTTCGCGCCTCTTTTTCTTGACGCATTGAAAGTGCCGACACCCTATTGTTACCGGTGCCCTGTCGGGTGTAAGGCCGGCAGCTGTTCGATGGAATGCGCCGATATAATGGAACGGACAGTAAGGGACAACTCGGAAGACCTGGCGGCCGTGATCATCGAACCGCTTCTTATGGGCGCCGGCGGGATGATCGTATACCCGGAGGAATATCTCAGAAGGGTCCGCAAGGTCACGGCCGAGTGCGGCGTGCACCTTATCGCGGATGAGGTCGCCACCGGGTTCGGGAGGACCGGGAGCATGTTCGCTTGTGGAAAAGCGGGGATCGCCCCGGATATCATGTGCCTCTCCAAGGGGATAACATCCGGGTATCTCCCTATGGGGGTTACAGCGACCACCGAAGATATTTTCAACGCGTTCTACGACGATCATGAGAACAAAAAGACCTTTTACCATGGGCACACGTTCACGGCAAACCCGATAGCCTGCGCCGCGGCGTCGGCCAGTATGCGTATACTCATGGGAATGGACGTTCCCGGAAAAGTCGAGGCAATAAGACGCCGGCTCTCCGGTTTCCTGGATAGTTTTGGTTCCCATCCATTGGTCGGGGACATAAGAGGGATAGGGGTGGTCGGTGCGATGGAACTCGTCAAGGACCGGGATAAGAAAACACCTTTCGGTATAAAGGAGAGGATAGGACTCGACATATACACACAGGGTTTATCCGACAACCTTGTATTGCGGCCCCTGGGTAACATAATATATTTCTTCCTGCCGATATCGATCACGGAAGAAGAGATGTCCGATATGTTCGGACGTGCTCATAAGGCGATAAGTAAAGTGCTTGATGCCTGGAGCAAGCGCGGTCGAGGAAAGGAGCGATAAATGCCGATACGAACAGGTATGGGAGATGAAGGATACACGTATCTTTCGGGGGATCGAAGGGTCATCAAAAGTTCACCGGTGATCGAGGCCCTGGGAGCGCTGGATGAACTCCTGTCCGTGATAGATTTAGTGATGTTCGGGCCGGGGAAGAAAAAAGAAAAAGAAACGCTATTAAGGGTGCAGGACGACCTTTTTTATATTTCTTCTGTCCTGGCAGGAGACCCCGGAGAGGGGCGTAGCCCGGACATGCTCGGATGGATATTCGACGAGGTGGAAAAGAGGGAAAGCGCAAGCATAAGCATAAGAACTATAAATGGTTACGTAAAAAGCTGCGGTAGAAAAAGCGCTGAGCTCAATTTTGTCCGTACAGTGGTCCGGCGATGCGAACGGAGGATGGTAGCCCTTAACTGCACGGGAGAGCCCCTGGACCCCGGCGTGTTAGGATATATTAACGCTTTGTCGGACCTTTTGTTCCTGATGGTGGTAGAACAGCAAGGGGTATGACCCGATACCCGGGTCGGTCGATTGACTTTTCCCTGTCCGGAATGTATATTCATATTAAAGGAGGCAGATATGGTAGCCAGGAAAATATTTACATTTTTATGTCTAGCGACGATATTCATTGCCGGGACGTCTTACGGGGTTGAGCGCTCCGCTGTGGTCGGGGAGATAACCGGGAGCGCGACCATAATCCGGGCTTCGGGTGAGTCGGACACAGCGAAAAAAGGGGCCGTTCTTTTTCAGGGTGACGGACTTGAAACGGAAGACTTCTCGAGCGCGGTACTTCTACTGATGTCCGGGGCGGAAAAAGACGCCGAGATCGAGCTTGACGCGGGTTCGCGGGTAAAGCTTACAGAGCTTGCTACGGGAGCGTCCGAGGAGGAAAAACGCACTTTACTCGACCTCGCGGTAGGAGAGGTGCTGATCCGGGCCAAAGAGCTTCAGGGAGAAGGTTCGTCGTTCGAGGTAAAGACGCCCACATCCATTGTCGCGGTAAGGGGTACGACTTTTTCCGTTAAAGTAGAGGCTGTCGGTGACCCTGAGACTGAATAGGGTTTTCATCCTCAATATAACACTGGCGCTGATAATCGCGTCTGTGTTCGTAGGATTCTCCAGCAATGATTTTTTCCGCAGGGTAGAATCTTATGGATTGGATTTTCTTTTCCGCGTACGCGGCCCGCTGGAGTGTAATCCCAAGATAATCATAATAGAGGTCGACGATAACAATATCTCCAAGGTCGGCCGGTGGCCGTGGCCCCGGAGATGGCACGCTGTCCTCGTGAAAGCGCTCAAGGATATGGGCGCGAAATATATCTATTTCGACATCATCTTTTCTGAAAGCGCCCCGCCGGGGGAAGATGAAGTGTTCGCCCAGGCGATAAAGGAATCAGGGAACGTATACCTGCCTTTCGCGTTCAGGGAACGGTCGGTTGATATTGACTCGGCGCTTACTCCGGTCAACGCGCTTTATTCGAATACCAGAGGTACGGGCGCGATAAACATATATCCGGATATCGATGGGGCTATTCGCAGTATACCGCTCCTGTTCAAGGACAGGGGGGTGTTATATCCGCATATAACGTTGAAACTTGCCGCTGATATCTCCGGCCAGGAAATACGTGGTATGGAGGACCGGAAGATCATCCTGGAAAAGGACGGCACCAGCGAGAGCATCCCGCTTACCGGGGATGGGCGGATGATAATAAACTGGCTGGGGTCCTGGAAGGATACCTTCAAACATTTCTCCTTCCTGCAGGTGCTGGACGTGTACAATAGCCAGCGTAACGGGGTTAAGAGCAAGATAGACGCCGGGGAGTTCAAGGACAGCATATGCCTTATCGCCATAACCGCTACCGGGCTATATGACATAAAGCCTACGCCGGTGGATCCCGAATACCCCGGTATCGGCATAGTCGCTAATATCATCAATGATATCCTCGCCAGGAAATTCATAACACCCGCGCCTGACCGCATGAACTGGGCGCTTGTGTACGTGCTTACGCTTGTGCCTTTCCTGTTCATAACGGGGGAAAAGCCCCTAAGGGAGATACTGTCCGTTATCCTGATCGGTATATTCTTCCTTGTCATAGTCGTCTATCTGTTCAAGAGGAGTTATTGGGTAGAGTTCACCATGCCCATGATATCACTTTTTTCCTGTTACCTGGCGGTCGAGTCTTTTCATTTCGTAAGGGTGTCGATAGAAAGGCAGAAATTCCTCGTGTTAGCAAGTACGGACGAGTTGACAGGGCTCTCTAATATGAGGTTCTTCCGTATAGTACTTGACGCGGAATGCACCATCTCGAAAAGCAACCCCAAACAGCAGTTCTGTCTTATCATGTGCGATATCGACCATTTCAAGAACTTTAACGATACTTACGGGCACGCGGCCGGGGACAGGGTCCTCACAAGAACGGCCGAGGTCCTGAGAAATTCCGTCAGGGTATCCGATGTGCTGGCTCGATATGGTGGGGAGGAATTCGTCGTCATGCTGAGAGGCGCGTCACTGAGAAAGGGACTGGAGATAGGGGAGAAGATCAGGAAGAACGTCGAAGAGAACATAATAGCGGGCGATGAGGGAGAACTCTATAAAACGACGATAAGTGTAGGGGTAGCCTCATTCTGTATGACTGATAACGGAAAGACGCTTTTGGAAAGATCGGATAAAGGGTTGTATAAGGCGAAAGGCACCGGCCGCAATTGTGTGGCTACCGTACAGGAAACCGATATACAGGCAGAACGGCAATAACAGCAAAATGGGAATAGATCACGACTATATAGTAATAGGCAGCGGTCCGGCGGGGCATATGGCGGCGATCAAAGCGGCCCAAGGTGGCCTCAAGACGCTTGTAATAGAGAAAGACCCGGATATGCTGGGTGGGGTATGCTTGAACGAGGGCTGTATCCCCGCGAAGTCACTTTACAGTAGCGCGGGAATATTGGCCCGCATAAAGCGGTCCCCGGGGATGTTCGGCATAGGCTCTTCTAACGTTACGCCGGATATCATGGCTTTTGTCGGCAAAAGCCGGAAAGACGCCGAAACCCTGCGTGAAGGGTTAAAATATGTGTTCAAGAAGAACAATATAGATGTCATGTACGGTCGGGCGCGTTTTACCGGCCCGGACACCCTTGCGGTAACATCGGATGAAGGCGTGGAAACCGTACTGGGCGTCAAGAAGGCCCTGATAGCCGTGGGGTCATTCCCCAGGCAGCTGGATAGCGCCGCTTTTGACGGGGAACATGTCTTGTCGAGCTCCGATGCCATACGGTTGGGGAAGGTCCCCGGAAAGATGATCATCATAGGAGGAGGCGCTATAGGTGTCGAATTTGCCTCGTTCTTTTCCATTCTTGGAACGGAGATCACCCTGATCGAGTTTGAGAAGAGCCTGCTTCCCAGAGAGGATGCCGAGGTATCAAGAAGACTGGGCTCTATATTCAAGAAACAAGGCATAAAGGTCATGACGTCCTCGTCCGTGACCGGAGTATCGATATCCGGGGATAAGGTGAGCGTGCAAGTGTCTTCTTCGACCGGGGATAGTTATGTGGCCGGGGATATGGTCATAGTAAGTGTCGGGCGAGCGCCGTCGACATCCGCTCTGGGGTTGGACGAAGCCGGGATAGAGGTCGATGACCGGGGTTTCATCAGGGTCGATACTGGCATGGCAACCAGCGCGCCGGGGATCTATGCGGCCGGCGATGTAGTAAGGACTCCCATGCTGGCTCACGTGGCGTACGCGGAGGGAGAGCTGGCCGCGTTAAGCGCTTTAGGCCAGGCGACATCCCCAATAGCCTATGAAGATATCCCTAACGCTGTGTATTCGGAAATAGAGATCGCCAGTGTCGGGCTTACGGAGGAAAGTGCCAAGGAAAAAGGCCTGGAATACGGCATAGGCAAACAGTTCTTCAGATCTTGCGGCAGGGCGGTGGTCCAGGGAGACACCGAAGGGTTCGTCAAGGTCATCGCGGATAAGCGCACGCGTAAGATATTGGGAGCGCATATCATCGGGCATCAGGCGGCCGAGCTCATCCATGAACTTGTTATCGCCAGGCATAACGGTATAACGATAGATGGGATAACGGGATCAGTACACGCTCATCCCACGGTATCAGAGACCATCCTTGACGCCTGTCGAGGGGTCTTCGGCCCTCCGATCCACGGGTGATCATTGTTTTCTTCTTTTTTGGGCTTTCCTATATTATAATGTTCACATGCCGGATGTCATATCAATGGACAAAATTAAGCTTGGGAACCTATGCAGACACTTTTAATCTTAATAATATTATTACTCATAACGCTCATCATCCTTATAGCAGTTCTTTTTATCAAGGTCATGAAAGGCGGATCAAGCAGGGAACATGTGGAAACGGTGCTGCATAAGTCTTTTCTCGACTTCTCGGATAACGTACGTAAGACAATGGACGATACCCGTAAGGAGGTCGAAAGTTCCAAGGACGTGATATCGAGTAATGCCTTGAGTACGCTTAAAAACATAAGTGACATGAACAAAGCGATCAAGGAGCTCCTGCAGCAGCAGGAAAAGGCCCAGGAGCTCGGGCAATCGCTGGAGTACCTCTTGCAGACGCCAAAACTTCGTGGAAGTTACGGGGAGACCGTGCTTGAGGAGATGCTGGACAGGATCCTGCCCAAGGGTATATGGGAAAGCCAGTATAACATAGACGGTGGAGAAAAAGTGGACGCCGTGATCAAGTTCAAGGACGTGGTCATTCCTATTGACGCGAAATTCCCCAGGGACGATTACCAGAAATACCTTTCGGCCAAGAGCCCGGCAGAAAAGAAGACGCACTGGTCGAACTATGAGAAAGCCCTTAAAACGCAGATCAACTCTATCAGGGATAAATACATAAAACCGGGCAAAGGCACTACCGAGTTCGCGCTTCTTTTTATCCCGTCGGAATCGATCTACTACGAAACGATAGCGGAAAAGAACCATCTTGGGGATCCGTGCCTGATAAACGAATACGCGACAAAACAGAAGGTAATACCGGTAAGCCCGAATACGTTCTACGCGTTCCTCAATGTGATAATACTCGGGGTGAGGAATATCGAAATAGCCAAGAACGCACGGAAACTCCAGGCCATTCTCGCTAAAGTGGAAAGGGACTTCGGCCTTTTCTACCAGAATTTCGAGTTGATCGGGAAGTCCATCGCTAAAGCCGGTAGCGCATATTCTGCCGGAGAGGACCAGGTTAACAGGTTCAAGCGCAATCTGGACGCGGCGCTTAAGTTCGATAACCAGCTCGGCGCGGACGCGCCGGATAATGGTGAAAAATACACCGAATTGGGTTAATCCCGGGGTCAATACATGATCAAAGAGGCCATCTTGTGGGAAAGGCGCGAAGGGAACGCCGTCCAATGTACGCTGTGTAGCCACAGGTGTGATATCCCCGACGGTCGTTTCGGATCATGCGGAGTGAGAAAGAACTCCGGGGGGAGGCTTTTAACATATGCCTATGGAAAGGTCATAGCCGATCATATAGACCCAATAGAGAAAAAACCGTTATATCATTTCCTGCCCGGCACATATTCATACTCGATCGCAAGCGCCGGATGTAATTTCAGGTGCTCATTCTGCCAGAACTGGTCGATATCGCAGCTTTCGGCCCGGGAAGGTGACATAGAAGGGTATGAGATGAAACCTTCGGAAATAGTCAGGGAAGCTCTGGCGAACAGATGCCGAAGCATATCTTATACCTATACGGAGCCCACCGTGTTCATTGAATATGCCAGGGATACGGCGATATTGGCCCGGGAGAAAGGTCTGGCGAACATATTTGTCACTAACGGATACATGACAAGAGAGGCCGTTGATGCTGTTCTGGGCGTCCTGGACGCGGCTAATGTCGACATAAAATTCGGCAAAGATGAGGATTATAAGGAACTCTGTGGAGGGCGGCTTGACCCGGTCCTTGATACGGTACGCTATATGGTCGAAAAAGGCATATGGGTGGAGGTTACTACCCTCATAGTCCCGGGAAAGAATGACAATACCCGCGATCTCAGGTATATCGCTTCTTTTATTGCTGAAATAGACCGCAACATACCCTGGCACGTGACGCGATTCCATCCCGACCATAAAATGACCGATGCCGGGATAACGCCTTCTGACAGCATCATGAGCGCTTTGGATATCGGCAGAAAAGCGGGACTTAGGTATGTATATCCGGGGAACATAGGGGCTTATGGGACTACTGTATGCCCGGAATGTGGTACGGTATTGGTTACACGGGGAACGGATAAGGACACCGTGGCGGAGGGGCTGGTCGAAAAAGGTTCATGCCATAAGTGTGGTATGACAATAAGTGGCATATGGAAATGATGTAAGGGAACGATATGAGGTGTTGATTGAGGAAAATATTAATAGGCATAATGGTCCTGACGGGAGTGTTGCTGGCGATCGCCTACCACAAGAGACATGAATTGCTGGATTATTCCATAGACCGTATTGTCAGGGACAATATCCCGGAATATGTCAGTGTGGATGATGTCTCGATCCTTGAACAGCAGCGTCAGGTGGTCCTGCGCGGGGTAAAAGTGCGCAATGTGCCGGGATATAACGAGAAATATATGCTGAGGGCGGATTCCGTAAGGTGCGAGTATGTTTTCAACGGGAATGACATCAGAAAGGGTATTGTCATTTCGGGGGTCTATGTGGACGGTCCGATAGCCGAAGTGGAGAAGCGGGGAGACAAGGTCAATGTCGCGGAGATCGGCAAACTTATGCCCGCGAAAGAGGAAGCGCCGGCATTAGCGCGGGAAGGCGGGCCAAGCCCCATGGAACGCGTTAAAAAATGGGTAGTCTCCCTTTTTGCCTCATCCGGAGAGATGCTGACCCTCCCGGATAGTATCGATGTCTCGGGAGGAGAGATAAGGTTCTATGACAATAGCCGGGGGGCGGCCGGCAAGGCGATAATATTCGGTAAGGTAAAAGGTAAGATCTATTTATCCGCGAACGGTTTGAAACAAGGCGTCGGGATAAAAGGGGTTGATGCCTCGGGCGTTCTCGATAACGATCCCGATCAGGTAGTGGAAATAAGCTCTTCTCTTTTTAATGTTAACGGCGCGCAGGCTACGGATTGCAGTCTGACGTTCAAGAACGTGGACATCATGGCGTTCAAGTCGTATTATGACCAATATATGCCTCTGGATATCTGGCACGGCAGGGTTTTCGGCCAGGTTGACCTTAATACGGAGGGGGAAACCATTGGTTCTTCAGGAACGTTAGTCATTAAAGGGCTTAAATTCGACGTTAAGAGCGATACGAGGGCCGCTGCCTATTGGGAGATGGGCGCGAATGAACTTATCGCTTACCTGGGTTCGTCTTCCGGAGAGATAACCTTCGACTTTAAGGTTAAGGGGACCCTGAGCGAACCGCGTTTTTATCCCGGTCCCAGGGTGAAGAGGGCGCTTCAGAGCCTCGTCGTGGATAAGGTAGCCGATACTATACGATCATTTGCCAAAAGGGGTGATGCCGCGACCGCCTCCGCTTCCGGACCCGACGGGCAGAACGCGGTGGAGGAGGAGAAAAGTGATGTGGAGAAAGCGATCGATATGTTCCAGAAATTATTGAAACAGTAAATTTATACAAGGAGGGGAATATGGTTTTCATCGTGAAAGTGGTCGCTATACTTATTACGCTTTATGGAGGTCTTATCGTGCTCCGTCCGGATACGCTGAAAAAGATACTGGAATACGCGTCCGGGGACAGGAAAATGTACGCGTTCATACTGGTCAAGTCGCTATTGGGGCTGGCGTTCATCCTTGCCGCTTATCAATGCAGTATCCCCTGGGTGATAATGTTCTTCGGCGCAGCCTCTGTCCTCGGAGGCGTGGCCTCGTTCATAGTGAAGAAAGAGGTCATTGTGGGTATTTTCGACTGGATGCTCAAACGACCGGATAAAGACATAAGATTATACGGTGTTATTGCGCTCGCGATAGGCATATTGATGATACTCGCAGCGTAGAGCCCTGCCGGTAAGGGAGGTGGCGTATGAATATCAGGAATATGGTGTACGCGATATGCCATGCGATGGTCTTGTTCTTTTTCGCCTCGGGGAATGTATCCGCCCTTGAGCTCAGAAGCAGCGATATAGGAGAAGGACGGGTGGTACCGTTAGAATTCACGGGGATGGGGGCGGACATCTCTCCAGAGCTTTCCTGGGACGATGTCCCAGCCGGCACGGAAAGTTTTGCTATTATTGTGAACGATCCCGACGCTCCGCTCGGGACCTGGACCCATTGGGTCGTGTATGATATTCCGCCTGATGTCCGGTTGATGAAAAGGGATGGTCCCGGTCCGGTCGGGCCGGAGGGGGCCCCTGTCCTGGGGGTTAACAGCTGGGGGCGCGCGGGGTATGGCGGGCCAATGCCCCCAAAGGGGAGTGAACACAGGTACGTTTTTACGGTATACGCGTTAGATAAAAAATTGAGTGAGCCAGGCATGAGCGAACGGGAATTATTGAACGCCATGGACGGCCATATCCTGGCCAGCGCCGCGATCACGGCCAGATTCGGGAGATAACTAATATGAAACTTTATGGTAAAAAACCTGTTCTTGAGAGGATAAAAGCCGATCCGGGATCTATCAGGAAGCTGTATCTGCAAAAAAGGACGGAGCTTTCCGAAATAGTAAGAGAGCTTAAGTCCCGGAACATGGTGTTCGAGTCCGTTGACGGCGCCTGGATGGATCGTACATGTGGGAAGGTCAATACACAGGGAGTTGTGGCGGAAGTCGAGGGTTTCCGTTATGTGCATTTTGATGATATTATACGGGACTGCCTTTCCTCGGATACGGTGCCCGTGTTCCTGGATGGCGTGACGGATCCGCAGAATCTGGGCTCGATCATACGTAGCCTGGCCTGTATCGGTGGTTTTTCCCTGGTACTGCCTGCTCATCGCTCGGCAATGGTGAATGAGACCGTGCTGCGTGTGGCGAGCGGGGGTGAAAGTTTTCTTCGGATAGCGGTCGTGGAGAACATAGCGACGACGCTTCG
>JAQUQS010000029.1:0-1843 GCA_028715965.1 Candidatus Omnitrophota bacterium
ATGACCGCGCCGTTCAAGAAAGATTTCAAACAGGGGGTCAGGGTATTCGTTACCGGGATGTTGCGTCCCGACGGCTCGCCAGTCAATGAATGGGTGATCTCCGATATGTCTTCGGCCGATCCCAGGGTCGCGATCAGCGCCATTAACGGGTCATTGGGCGGATATCTGACAGGCGATGTGGCCAGGCTGTTCGATGAGCTGGATGTCCCGGTCGTGGCCGTGAACGCCGACCTTTGGCCGACAGACATCGAAGCGAACAGGCGGCACATAAAGGATTTCGAGCTGATCGAGCTGGACGGACTGGATCATTTCCTGATGCTTAAAGCCCCTGAGCGTTTTAACCCGGCGCTTGAGCAAGCCGTTGAAATGATACTCGAGAAACAAAAATAGCGTCTACGCGGCGTATATCGGCAAAGACATCAAGTCAAGTGGGCGCAACAACAGGACCGTCGGACCGATAAGCCTCAATGAACGATCGCATCTCTTCCCTGTTTTCCTTTTATGGTCCGGCCCGAAAATAAGTTTGACCCGTCTATTGCTTCATAGTTTATAGTTTGTATACGTAGCTATGAGCATAAGATCGTAAACTGTCAAATGAAAGGGGCGGGACATGGGAACTGTTAATGTTGATGAATGGGTCGAACTCTTCAGGGCTATCGGGCTTACCGATGAGGATATGAGCAAGTGGCATAGGAACTTTGAGAAAAGTAATCCTGACGGCCATTTAAGTTTCCTCAAATGGCTTGGCTTGTCGGACGAAAGGATCAAAGAAGTCAGGGGTTTATAGAACTGACGGCAAGGACAGGGCCTTCAGGATGGCCTTGTCCTTGCCTGCCGGGTTTTTATACACGGAAAGGCACTTATGCGTACGATCTCGCAATTAGCAAGGATGTTCAATCTATCAAGAAGCTCACTTCTTTATTATGATTCTATCGGACTTTTGACACCCGATAAACGTACCTTGAAGAATTATCGTTTATATTCCGATGGGTCAGCGCAAAAACTTGGATCGATCTGTGAGTTGCGCGATACGGGTCTCCCGCTCAAGTCCATTAAAATGATATTATCCGATAAAAGAACGAATAAGGACTTTGCCCTGTGGAAAAGACTTCATGCGATAAACCAGGAGATCAGCGGATTACGCAAACAGCAGCAGGTTATCGTGAAGATCCTGCGGCAAAAAGGCCTCTCTAAAAGAACGCGTTTTATCGGCAAAGATCAATGGGTCGCGTTCCTTCGTAGCGCAGGACTGGATGACCTCGGCATGAAAAAATGGCACGTCGCGTTCGAAAGATCCCTGCCTGAATGCCACCAGGATTTCCTCGAATCGATCGGCTTATCTGATAGGGAAATAAAGACGATCCGGGCCGCATCAAAATAGCCTGGAGAGATAATTCCGGGACTCGTTACTGGCCGGGAGCAAATGATCGCGGGGACAGGTTCCCTGCGGCAGTCTACCCCCGACCGGAACCAGTCCCCATATTTTTCCTTTGATGATCAATAACCAGTCCCTCATCACGCTGTTCCCATACACCACGCATAGGGATCTACGCGCACTAGATACAAAAAAAACACACCCCTGGACCAAAGATGATCCGGGGCACCCCCCTGCCCCGGATCATTCCGCCGCTATGATCTCATGTAACCTGTTGAAAATAGTATGGTCATAGTCCTCCCTGGCCCTGACCTCCAGCACATCATACAGTTTTTCCAGCTGTTTTATTATCTGCTCCAGCCTGCCGTCATCATTAACGAGGAGGTACATCCTGCTCTTCGAGCCGTCCCCTATCTCCCCGCACAATATGCCCTCCAGATTAAAGGCCCGCCTCGCGAACAGACCGGT
>JAQUQS010000029.1:1943-13472 GCA_028715965.1 Candidatus Omnitrophota bacterium
GAAAAAGGGTAATACTGCGCGACCCACATCTGGTGTTGACCGACGTCCGTGGCTATAATGGCTTCTTCCCCGGCACAACTCGCGACCTTTCTGATTATAGTCTCCGGCGACAGTCCGTCACGTCCCGTTCTTTCCTGGACCGGGTACTTTTCCCTGATGTCCGAAACAGTCCTCGTCCATGCTTCCCTGTCATTACGCTCGACCAGAGGTAACAGCTGTTCTATCGCATGCCTGACGTCCCCCAGGATATAGATATCGGCTTTTTTTATCTTGTTGATCTCCGCGCTATCGATATCGATATGTATTATCCGGGCGTTCGGGCAGAACTCGGCGACCTTACCCGTAGCGCGATCATCGAACCTGGCACCGAAAGCCAGGAGCAGGTCCGCTTCGCGCATGATATGGTTGGTGTATCTCTGCCCATGCATGCCAAGCATCCCTATGAACATCCCGTCATCGGCCGGGAAACATCCCAGGCCCATTAAGGTGGACGCGGCCGGGATAGAGTTCTTATGGGCAAGCTCCCGTAACGGCCCCTCGGCCCCGGAAAGAGTTATCCCTCCCCCCGCGTACAGAACGGGCCTTTTAGAACTGTTTATCATTTCCGCCGCTCTTTCGATCCCTCCACTGTCAATACGGATGGAGCGGGGTTCCTTACGCGGCCGGTCGAACGACCCTATTTCGATCGTTTCCAGCTGCACGTCCTTGGGGATATCCACAAGAACGGGACCCGGCCGGCCTTCCGCGGCTATACGGAACGCTTCCGGGATCGCGTCCAGAAGTTCTTCCGCCGACCGGATAAGAAAATTATGCTTTGTTATCGGTATGGTCAGCCCGTAAGTATCGACTTCCTGGAACGCGTCCGTCCCTATTAAGGAAGAGGACACCTGTCCCGTAATAGCGACTATGGGGACCGAATCCATTTTAGCGTCCGCTATGGCCGTTAAAAGGTTGGTCGCTCCCGGCCCGCTGGTCGCGAAACAGACCGCGGTCTTACCCGTTGACCTGGCCATTCCGTGCGACATGAAACATGCCCCCTGTTCATGCCTGGCGAGTATATGCCTGATCCCGCTTTTAGCGAGCGCGCTATACAGCGGCAGGTTCGCCCCACCCGGTATACCCGTGATAATGTCTATATCTTCCCTTTCCAGTAGTTTTATCGTTATTTCCGCGCCTGAATATCTCATCACTCCTCCTTAATTAACATAAACAAAAAAGCCCCTGCCAGTATCCTGCCGGCAGGGGCTTATCAACGGTCCAAATCGGACAACCCCCTACGGAGGCAGCAATACGCCACCTACTACTACGGATACGGTTACATTCAATAGGTATATCAGGACCATTCTTCTTCTTTCGCTATCATGTCCACAAATAAAAAAACCCCTTTCGGCTTCCACCGAAAGGGGTTCGAATTCTCGCTCTTATCTCTTGTTACCCTTTATCCGGTGAAAACCTCCAGACGGACCCTACCACGGCTACTTGTACTACAGCAACCAATGTTCCGTTCGCGGTATTGTAAAGTCTCGTTCTTTCCATTTTTCACCGTTATTTAATTCTTACAACTAGTGTAATTATACACCTTCCCCCGTTTTTGTCAACTTTCTCTGGACTAACATATCCCCAGGAACAACACGGGCCGCGTGATTTATCTGGCACCTCTGCGAATTTGATAGTAGAATATACTAAAAACCACAGGACAAAGGAGGCTATCATGCCGGATTTCGGATCACCATTTTCAGGACTGGCAAAGGACAAAAAAATAACGGATGCCGAACTTGTACGCGCCATCAGGTTCATGGTAGCCGCTGAATATGAAGCCATACAGCTTTACATGCAGCTCGCGGAATCCACGAACAACAAACTCGCGCAGGAAGTGCTCAAGGACATCGCCGACGAGGAACGCGTCCATGCCGGTGAGTTCCTGAGGCTCCTTAAGGAACTCGCGCCGGATGAACAGAAGTTCTATGACGAGGGCGCCGAAGAGGTCGAGGAAGAGATAGAAAAGAACAAGAAATGACCTCTAGCCCTCCCTGTCCGGTCATTTTGTCCATACGGGCTTTACCATGAACGCGATATATACATGCTGGAACGGCCTCCGGGGTTACCCGGAGGCCGTTCTATATATATTATTGTCGATAAATGTCCTATGCATATGATATTTGTTGACAAATTATCTGTTGTGTCGTAATATGACAACCTATATATTCCCTTAATGACCTGATACATTAATATCCGACTTAGCATAAAACCCGGAGATAAAATGCAGTTAAGCGTAAAAGACCTGTCAAAGCTGTTGAATGTTACGGAAAGGACCATCTACCGCTGGATAAAACAGCAAAGTATCCCCTTTTACAGGATACATGACCAGTACCGGTTCAACCGCGTTGAGATACTAGATTGGGCCACATCACAAAAAATGGACCTTTCCCAGGCGATACTCGATGACGGCGGCAAAGACGTTATAGACTGTTTCTCTCTCGCGGATACGATAAAAAAAGGCGGCATCTATTACCGTGTCGAGGGGAACGACAAAAAAACACTTTTAAGCGCTGTTATCGACCTCCTTAACCTCCCGGATGACGTGAAGAAAGAAAATCTCTTGAACGCGATGCTGGTAAGGGAGGAACTGGGCTCCACCGGGCTGGGTGACGGTATAGCCATTCCCCACGCGCGATACCCGGTCGTCACGCATATCCCGCAGGCGATAGTCTCCATTTGTTTCCTGGAAAGACCAGTCGACTACGGCGCGATCGATGGTAAACCCGTAAGCTGCCTTTTCACCCTGATAAGCCCGACCGTCAGGAGCCATCTTAAGATGCTTTCCCGCACAGCGTTCGTCCTGAAGAACGCGGATGTCAAGAAAGCTATCGTGGCCCAGATGTCCAGGGAGGTAATTTTAAGCGAGATAGAAAAAGCCGAACGGCTTTTGGGGACATAAGCGGGGGCCCCTCTTTTTAAGGATCATATGGATACAATACTTTGTTCGTTATATATATTGTTGTTAAGCGGTGTCCTGTCGCTTGCTCTGAACAGGCACGTGAAGCTGTCCAACATCGTCGGGTCGTCCGGGGTCGTGCTCTCCAGCATAGCGGGTATTATCGCCCTGCTCATCGCGTACAGGAACGGGGGACCGGCCGCGCCGGCCATGCCGTGGAAGGTCCCGTTCGGATCGTTCTCGATAGCCATAGACTCATTGGGCTCACTTTTCCTTTTCCCCATTTTCATACTGGCCGCCCTTTCGGCCTTATACGGGTCGGAATATTTGAAGCATTATTTCGGGAAAAAGAACATAGGCAGTACCTGGCTCTTTTTTAACTCCCTGGTCGCAGGCATGGTGCTGGTGGTCCTGGCCCGCAACGCCGTCCTCTTCCTGGTGGCATGGGAATTGATGTCCGTGAGTTCGTTCTTCCTGGTCATCTTTGAAGGCGAGAAAAAAAATACGGCCAGGGCGGGACTGACTTACCTGATAGCCACTCACATCGGTACGCTTTTCCTGATGGTCATGTTCATCCTGCTTGCCAAGAACAGCGGTTCTTTTGACTTCGCGGCGTGGACCATGCCGGCGAAGGGCACGATGCTATCCATTATTTTCATATGCGCGCTTGTCGGTTTCGGAACAAAAGCCGGGCTTATGCCGCTCCATATATGGCTTCCCGAGGCCCATCCCGCGGCGCCAAGCCATGTATCCGCTATAATGTCCGGCGTCATGATCAAGACCGGGATATACGGTATACTACGCGTGCTGACATTCCTTGGAACACCGTGCGCGTGGTGGGGATATACGCTTATCGCTATCGGAGCTGTTTCAGGTATACTCGGCATACTCTTCGCCCTGGCCCAGCATGACATAAAACGTCTGCTCGCGTACTCAAGTATAGAGAATATAGGGCTGATCTCTATAGGCATCGGAATGGGCATACTCGGAATGGCAGCTAACGATCCGGTCCTGACGTTCCTGGGTTTCGCCGGGGCATTATGGCATGTCGTTAACCACTCTTTTTTCAAGGGCCTTCTTTTCCTGGGTGCCGGAGCTATCGCGCATAGGACCGGGACACGGGAGATAAACGTCCTGGGAGGGCTGCTCAAAAAGATGCCCTTAACTGGGAGCTGTTTTCTTGTCGGATCGGCCGCTATCTGCGGATTACCTCCATTGAACGGTTTTATCGGGGAGTTCCTGCTTTATTTCGCTTCTTTAAAAAGCATATTCGGGGAGACCGGCATAGTCCTTGTCTCCCTGGGGATAATAGCGTCCTTATCCCTGATAGGGGGCCTGGCTTTGGCCTGCTTCACTAAAGCGTTCGGCATGATCTTCCTGGGAGAACCAAGAAGCCCGCGTCACCGTGAAGCCCGTGACCCGAACGTCCTTATGCTGGCACCCATGATGGCCCTTGCGGGGGCCTGTATCTTTATGGGACTGGGCGCCCCTTTTATCATGGGCGCCATGGATAAGATCATCATCAATGTCGCGGGAACGTCCACCGGTATCATTGGAATGACCGCGTCCGAAGCAGCGCGTCCGTTGGCAGGTATCGCCGGTATTTTCACGCTCTTTTACGCCATCATACTGTCGGCCGCTTTGTTCCGCCGCGGACTCCTGGCAAAACGCGATGTCCGGGACGTCGTTACATGGGATTGCGGGTACGCGCAGCCCGAGCCCAGGATGCAATATACCGCGTCCTCATTCGTCCAGCCCATCATGAATTTCTTCAAAGGCATATTGAGGACGGAGAAAGATCCGCCCAAGACGAGCGAATTTTTCCCTGACAGTTCCTCCTTCAGGACAGAGACCGCGGATATCTTCAGCGAGGTTGTTTTCCGCCCCCTGCTTGAGTTCATCCATCGCATGGCGGAAAAGTTGACGTTGGTCCAACATGGGCAGATGCAGTTCTATATTTTGTATATCCTGTTCGCTCTCGTGATGCTTTTTATATGGAAGTTGTAAATATGTATATGAGAATGGCCCACTATATTTTTGTCATAGCGCTTTCCCCGTTGCTGTTCGGGATCATCAACAGGACAAAAGCGTTCTTTGCCGGGCGCAAGGGTAGCCCGCTGTTGCAGCTGTACCATGATATCTTTAAACTGCTACGGAAAGGAGCGGTGTACAGCAAGACAACGACATGGGTATTCATCGCGGGACCGATAGTGAGTCTCAGCGCCATATTGGCGGCCTTGACCCTGGTCCCTTTTGCCGGGTATCCCGCCCTGGTATCTTTTGACGGGGACCTTGTACTTTTTATTTACCTCCTGGCGCTGGCCAGGTTCTTCATGGTCATAGCGGCCCTCGACACGGGGTCCAGTTTCGAAGGCATGGGAGCCAGCCGCGAGGTCCAGTTCGCCGTGTTCGCCGAACCGGCGCTTTTCCTGGCACTGGCGGCGCTCGCGCGCATAACCGGGCAGGTGTCTATTTCGGGGATATTCTCGAACACGCTTAGTTACTCCTGGACGACTTACGGCCCGTTGATATTCCTGATATGGGGCGCGGTTTTTATCGTTTTCCTGTCGGAGAACTCCCGTATACCCGTAGATGATCCCAACACCCATCTGGAGCTTACCATGATCCACGAAGCCATGGTCCTGGACCATAGCGGCCCGGACCTGGCCTGTATTTTTTACGGAGCCGCCCTTAAATTCTGGGTGCTGGGGACATTGCTGGCGGGGATGTTCTTCGGGGCGGACTCCCACACATGGGCGGTCGATCGCGTCATATATATCCTCTGGATGCTACTGCTCGCTGTTATCGTTGGGGTCGTGGAATCAGTTCTCGCGCGGCTACGTTTATTAAAGGTCCCCCATTTACTGATAATCGCGTTGGCGTTATCAGCGGTGTCGTTAATACTTACATTGAGGCAGTAAATGAACACATGGAGCGATTTTATAGTTGTCACCGTCCTTCTTATGAACTTGATGATGCTTTCCTCAAGCCGCATCCGTACCTGTATAAAGATAGTCGCCCTACAGGGTGTGCTCATCGGGCTCATGCCCCTGCTGGCTGAGGCGCACTCCATGTCTTTTGGGGCCGCCGCTATATCGCTGTTCAGCATCCTGCTTAAAGGCGTGCTTTTCCCGTACCTCTTGTTAAGGGCGCTCCAGGAAGCCAATATACGCAAAGAAGTGGAACCGCTCGGAGGATATCCGCTGTCGCTCCTCATGGGGGTGGCCCTGTTCGGCCTGTCGTTCTGGCTGAGCGCGCAGCTGTTGTCCTCGCAACCCTTCGTTTCGCACCTCGCGGCATCCGTGTCTTTCGCGACATTTTTCACGGGCGTCCTCGTGATAGTCAGCAGGATGAAAGCGATAACACAGGTAATAGGATATCTCGTACTGGAGAACGGCATTTACCTGTTCGGCTCCGTCTTCCTGGCGAAACAATCTCTGCTGGTCGAACTGGCCATACTGCTGGATATTTTCGTGGCGGTGTTCGTGATGGGTATCGCGATATTCCATATAAGCCGCGAATTCGACCATATCGACACGCACAAACTTTCAGAACTCAAGGATTCAACAACAGAAGGATAGCATGACATGATGGCCATATCGCTGATAACCATACCGTTCCTGCTGGGACTGGCCTGCCTGGTCAGCCGGAACGCTATCCTGCGTCGGCTGCTTGTGCTTGCCGGAGCCGCCGTACACCTGGCGTTGACAACCATAGCGTGGTTCGGACCCTATATTACCGCCGGCAACGAATGGTTCGCACTCGACCACACGGGCATCATCTTCCTGTCGGTCACCAGCCTGCTCTTCTGCGGCGCGTCGATATACGGCATGTGCTATCTCGCGGACGAGGAACGCCGCCATAAAAGGAGAAAAGAGCGGTCTTTCTTTTCCCGGGAAGCGGTCTTTTGCGGCTGCCTCCTCCTGTTCCTCTCCACGATGACAGCTGTCATTACCAGCCAGCATCTGGCCGTTCTCTGGGTAGGTATAGAGGCAACGACCCTCGCGAGCGCTCCCTTGATATATTTCCATCGCACTAAACGGTCATTGGAAGCTACCTGGAAGTACCTCTTGATCTGTTCGGTCGGCATCGCGGTGGCATTGCTTGGGATATTTTTCCTGGCCGTAGCTTGCGACACACGCGGCGACCTTATCCTGGGTAAAATATTGAATAATGCCGCTAGCATGAACATACCGTGGCTGAAAGCGGCTTTTCTCCTCCTATTTGTGGGATACGGCACTAAAATGGGGCTTGCCCCGTTCCATACGTGGCTGCCGGACGCGCACAGCGAAGCCCCTTCCGTGGTCTCCGCCCTTCTTTCCGGGGGACTTCTCAACTGTGCTTTCCTGGGGCTCTTACGCGTATACCAGGTCTGCATAGGGGCCGGGCTCATGTCATACTGCCAGGATATATTCATCGTTTTCGGGCTCCTGTCCATATTGTTCGCGGCTATTTTCATACTGGGACAGAAAGATCATAAAAGAATGCTGGCATACTCAAGCGTGGAACATATGGGGATAATGACACTCGGTTTAGGATTGGGCGGGGCTGCCGTATTCGGGTCCATGATCAATATGTTGGGGCATTCCCTGACGAAAGCCGGGCTTTTCTTCGTTGCCGGGAACATATTGTCGTATTTCAAGACGAAGAACATACCCGACATACACGGGCTGATCGGCGGAAAGACCCGCCGGACAGGTATACTCTGGATGCTGGGATTCCTCCTGATAACCGGTACACCGCCGTCGGCCATATTCTTAGGCAAATTCATGATACTTAAAGAAGCCCTGTTCCAGGGCAGGTACTGGATCACGGCCTCGTTCCTGGCCCTGCTGGCCATAGTGTTCATCGGAATGGCCCGTATATTCATTTCCATGTCCAGCGGCGTCCCGGACAAGGACAAAGGCGACGCCTTGCCTGAGGGGAACATATCTTCCTGGCGGATATATATACCGGCGCTGTTCCTTGTCCTGGTCATATGCCTAGGCATATATTTCCCCGACTGGTTAGCCCGGGCATTGAAAATATCGTCCAAGGCATTTGGAGGGCTTTAATGGACACACGCGCCGTAAGGACATATAATTGTGGTGAGATCGACATAAAAGACATCCCTGTCCTGTCGGTCTCTGATCTCTCAGAGACCGCGTTCCGCGGCACGCGGGAAGACGCTCGCATATCCTCTTTCTGGGGTAGCAACGACGGTTCCGGGAATACGGTCCTGACGATGGTCCTCGCGCGCGACAAGGATGGATACCTGGAAGTCATGTCCACGTCCGTAAAGGGATCTTACCCTTCCCTGTCCGGGAACATCCCCCAGGCGCACCTTTTTGAACGCGAAATATATGAACAATGCGGCGTACGTCCCGAAGGACACCCATGCCTGAAACCAGTGCGACGACCCGCTTCCGCAGGGGACTTCCTGAGCATATCCGGGGAAGAGATACATGAGGTCGCCGTGGGACCGGTGCACGCGGGTATCATAGAACCAGGGCATTTCCGTTTCCAGTGCCATGGTGAACAGGTCTTCCATCTCGACATAGCCCTGGGATATCAACATCGCGGCCTGGAGAAGATGTTGCCCGGGGGGCCGGACAAACGCACGATACATTATATCGAGACCGCCGCCGGCGATACCACCATAGGGCATACGCTGGCGTATTGCCAGGCCATGGAAAGCCTGTCCGATCGCGAGGTACCGTTAAGGGCCTCCGTGCTCCGGGCCATTATGCTTGAGCTTGAACGGCTCGCGAACCATACCGGTGACCTTGGAGCTATGGCCGGGGACATCGGGTACCTTCCGACATCATCATATTGCGGCCGGCTGCGCGGTGAGTTCCTCAACATGACCGCGCTTATCTGCGGTAACCGATTCGGGCGCAACATGGTGAGGCCCGGAGGCGTTACGCGCGACATGGACACGACCATGATAAAAGAACTGAGAGAACGCCTGTCCAGGACATTCTCGGACGTAAAGAACGCGGTCTCTCTGCTCTGGTCTTCTTCCCTTGTCGTCGACAGGTTCGATGAAACAGGCATTATATCGGAACGAACGGCATCCGGCCTCGGCCTGGTAGGTGTCGCGGCCAGGGCCTGCGGAATAGAACGGGATGTGCGCTTCGACATGCCAGTGGGCGCGTTCAGGTTCTCCCATATACCGATCTCGACGCATTCCACCGGGGATGTCTTCGCGCGCGCTTTCGTAAGATGGCTGGAGATACAAAGGTCCGTGGAATTCATCTTCGACCAGCTGGACAATCTCCCGAACGACGGGATTTTCTCTCCCCTGCCGGAAATAAGGCCGGGCAAAATGGTCGTATCCCTGGTCGAGGGATGGCGCGGAGAAATATGCCATTCCGTCCTGACCGGGGCGAACGGAAAAATAGCCGGGTACAAGATAGTCGATCCGTCGTTCCATAACTGGCCTGGCCTGGCCATGGCGTTGCGAGGAGAAGAAATCTCCAATTTCCCTCTTTGCAATAAGAGCTTTGACCTGTCATATTGCGGACATGACCTTTAAACTGGACAAGGAATTACCATGATAAGAACACTATACGCCAGATCAAAACAAGGTTACAGGACGATGCCTTTTCCTCCGGGGAACGATACCCTTCCGGAAAGGTTCCTGGGGATGCCCTTTATCGCGGACGGAATATCCGGAGAGGATATCCGTGAATGCGTATCCGTCTGCCCTACGGGAGCGATCGACGCCCCTGGAGGGAATATTTCCCTCGATCTCGGGAAATGTATTTTTTGCGGGGCATGCGACAAAGCCTGCGCCGGCAAAGCCGTGACTTTCACGCGTGAATACCGTTTGGCGTCAAGAAAAAGGGATGGGCTGGTCCTTTCGAACGAACCAGCCCGGGAAGAGAAAGACCCGGGAAAGAACATAAAACATATTTTCGGCCGGTCCCTGAAACTTCGCCAGGTAAGCGCCGGGGGATGCAATGCCTGTGAAGCGGATATAAACGTGCTGAACACCCCGGGCTTTGATCTCGCGCGGTTCGGCATCCAGTTCGTCGCTTCCCCGCGCCACGCCGACGGCCTCGTGGTCACCGGGCCTGTCACGAACAATATGAGGTCGGCCCTGGAAAAAACCTATAACGCGATGGCGTCGCCGAAACTCGTTATTGCCGTGGGGGCGTGCGCGATATCCGGCGGACCCTACATAGACAGCGCTGAGGCCAATAACGGCGTGGACACCGTCCTCCCGGTAGATCTCTATATCCCAGGATGCCCGCCCCATCCGTTAACGATACTGCACGGGCTTACCTCTATCATGGAACGGCTTAAATAGCCATTAGAGCGAATTTTATCTGGCGCTAGCCCCTCACTTGATAGTACAATACCTTATATCTTTTGGAGAGACATCAACCCATCGCGGAGGACAGATGATAAAAAAGACCGCTGTTATATGTTTGCTCATAACGATAACCACCCTGACCTCTATGGCGGCACCATCCAGCCGCGTAGAGCTAAAGGATGGTAGTTCCATCAATGGTGAGGTGGTCTCTCTCCAGGACGGTATATATACGATCATGACTTCCGCGCTCGGCGAGATAAAAATAGGCGCCGGCAGCATCTCAAGGATAGAATCCGAAAGCCCCGCGCCAAATAGTACCGCGAGATATGAACAAGCTGTGTCCGCGCCATCCATAAGTTCCCAGGTAGAAGGCTACAAAAAGGCACTTACGGCTAACGCCGAGATATCATCAATGATATCCGACCTGGGCTCGGACAAAGAGCTGCAGAATATCCTAAAGGATCCCCAGATAGTATCCGCCGTAACCTCAGCCAATGTCCCCGCTTTAATGGGTAATGAAAAGTTCATGGACCTCATGAATAATCCCAAGATACAGGAAATACTCGGCAAGCTGCGCCACCAGGACAGCAAGGAATGATACCGGTCGGACTTTTATCTTAATTCGTCTTATCAAACCCAAGGCCCCGGCCTTTCGGTTCGCTGGCGGGGCTAAACCCCATTCCACGCGGGGCGTCGGCGGGTTCGGGGGATGGCGCCATGATATCCGTGCGCCTGAGCGTAGCGCTCCTGTCACGCCGATAGGCTTCGATGGACCTTTCTTCTTCCGGTGTAAGGTCCGACCCATATTCCGGCGCGAACCCCAATCCCCTCGGGACTGGCCGGCCATAAGCTGGCGCCATGATATCCGTCTGGCGGAGCGACCTTCTCTGGTCGTACCTGAAATCCTCAAGCGATCTTTCCTCGTCCGGCGTGAGATCAGGCGCGTATTCCGGCGCGAACCCCAATCCCTTCGGGACAGGCCGGCCATAAGCTGGTGCCATGATATCCGTCTGACGGAGCGTGTGTTTTTCGTTGCGGTCGTATATTTCCAGTTCCTTTTCCCGCTCGACCTGGGAACAGGCCACTTGCGCGGTCACTACGCAGGCGGCGAGAACAACGCCCATGGCTCTTATACTCGGTATCATGCTCATATGAATATTATATAATAGTTCCTTATACTCTTCCACCCGGCTGTGGTAGAATTTAACCATGATGAGAAAGCCCAGATACATAGTACATGTGGACATGGACGCCTTTTTCGCGTCCGTCGAGCAACTTGACCATCCTGAACACA
>JAQUQS010000030.1 GCA_028715965.1 Candidatus Omnitrophota bacterium
AATTGGGATAATATATCATCCCTAGCGTCGGCGGGCGTGAACTGGGACAGTATGTCCACCATGGCGGGAGCGGACGTTAACTGGAGCAACATATCCGTAATGTCGGCGGCGGGCATAAACTGGACGGATCTTGGCACTATGTCGAACGTGGGAGTGAATTGGTCTGATATACAGGTGCTTACTACCGTGGGTATGAATTGGATCGATTTTACTGATATGACCACTATAGGTGTTAATTGGGCAGATATAGGGGTTCTTTCAAGGACCGGGGTGAACTGGTCGGATATAGAGGCGCTCGCGGGACAGAATATAAACTGGAATGACTTCAACCGGCTTACACGTGCCGGTATAAACTGGACGGACATAGACGTTATGTCAGAGACCGGCGTGAACTGGTCCGGGATGGCGGAAGTAGCGGCGGCGGGGATAAACTGGTATAACATCGCGGATATGTCTGACGCCGGCGTGAACTGGTATAACCTTTCCAATATGGCCGCCGCCGGTGTGAATTGGGATACCATTTCGGAAATGGCCGCCGCCGGCGTGAACTGGGATGATCTGGCTGTGATGACCGACGCGGGCGTGAACTGGTCGGATATGTCCTATCTTTCAGTGGCGGGCGTGAACTGGTCGGACCTAAACATCATGACGGAAGCGGGCGTGAACTGGGATGACCTTTCCTATATGTCCGTTACGGGCGTCAACTGGACGGATTTCGACGTGCTTTTCAAGACGGGTGTTAACTGGTCAGACCTGGGGGTCATGACGAACCATGGGGTTAACTGGTCAGATCTTGAAGTGTTCACAAAGGCCGGCGTGAACTGGGGAGAGCTTGAGGTAATAACGATCGAAGGGATAAACTGGTCCGATCTTAACCGGCTTACGCGCGCCGGAGTGAACTGGGCGGATTTTGAGGTCATGACCGAACGGGGGATAAACTGGGAAGACCTGGAGGTCATAACCAAACAGGGAGTTAATTGGTCCGACCTTAACCGGCTTACGCGCGCCGGAGTGAACTGGCAGGATTTTGAAACAATGAGCAAGGCGGGTATTAACTGGTCCGACCTTGAGGTTATCACCGTCCAGAACATCAACTGGTCGGATTTCCAGATATTGACGGAAGCGGGCATAAACTGGTCCGATATACAAGTGCTTACCGCGGCCGGGGTGAACTGGGAAGATATAAACGTAATGTCCACAAGGGGCGTCAACTGGTCCGATATGGAGGTCATGAGCAAGGCAGGCGTCAATTGGGACGAACTCGAGGTGATGTCGGTTACGGGTGTTAACTGGTCCGACCTTGGAGTCCTCACCACGGTGGGTGT
The DNA here is from genome assembly GCA_028715965.1 of Candidatus Omnitrophota bacterium. Taxonomy (NCBI): domain Bacteria; kingdom Pseudomonadati; phylum Candidatus Omnitrophota; species Candidatus Omnitrophota bacterium. The sequence continues at coordinate 1,326 of JAQUQS010000030.1, forward strand.
CAACTGGTCCGATTTCAATACGCTGACAAGGACCGGGATAAATTGGGATGACCTTGATGTGATCAGCAAGGTGGGAGTGAACTGGGCTGATTGGGGAACGATGACCACCTCCGGGGTGAACTGGTACAACATAGCCAATCTCTCAGAGTCAGGTGTTAATTGGGAGCAGATAAAGGAAATGGCCGGAGCTAGCGTGAATTGGGATAATATCTCCGTCATGTCATCCGCGGGCGTCAACTGGTTCAATATAGGTAACATGGCATCGGCTGAGGTCAATTGGACCAATCTTTCCAATATGGCCGCCGCCGGCATTAACTGGACCGACATGGCGTATATGACCACATCATACGTGAACTGGGATACGATCGCTGTAATGTCCGACGCGGGCGTCAACTGGGAAGACATGGCGGTGATGTCCGGGGTCATGGTCAACTGGGAGGATCTCAGGGTCATGTCAGAGACGCTGGTCAACTGGGCGGATATCCAGGTGATGACCGACGCGGGCGTGAATTGGTCCGATATGGGAAGGATGACCCTTGCGGGGGTTAATTGGGAGGATATCCAGGTATTTACCGAGACCGGGATAAATTGGGAAGACCTGGGCGTGCTCATGGGTACCGGGGTGAACTGGGAAAGCTTCAGCGCTATGACCAACGCCGAGATAAACTGGGTCGATTTTGACCTTATGACGAAAACCGAGATAAACTGGGCCGGATTACAACCCCTGGCCACCGCAGGGGTGAACTGGGAAGATTTTGGCGTGATGTCGCGTGCCGGTGTCAACTGGACGGACCTTACGGTGCTTACGGAGCAAGGCGTGAACTGGTCCGACGTCGATGTCCTGACAAAACAGGGCATAAACTGGGCCGATTTCAACCAGCTCACGGTCGCGGGTATTAACTGGTATGACCTTAAACCCATGACGGAAGCGGGTGTCAACTGGGTGGACTTTACCACCCTTACCTACGCGGGGATCAACTGGTCCGACATGGAAACGATGACAAAAGCCGGAGTGAACTGGCAGGATCTCGGACCGCTTACCGCGGCGGGCGTGAACTGGGCCGATCTTACCACAATGTCGGAGGCTGGTGTTAACTGGTCGGAATTCGAGGTCATAAGTAAGGCCGGTGTTAACTGGCAGGACCTCAAACCCATGACGGAAGCCGGTATAAACTGGTTGGACTTCGGCGCTATGACGGAAGCGGGTGTTAACTGGGCAGGTCTTGGTGAGGTCGCTGCCGCCGGGGTCAACTGGGACAGTATCTCCCAGATGGCCGGGGCGAACGTTAATTGGCAGAATATATCCAATATGGCTGACGCGGCTGTTAACTGGGAGAACATCGAACGTATGGCCGCGGCCGGCATAAACTGGACAGACTTGGCGTATATGTCGGGATCAGGGATCAACTGGTCGGACTTTAATACCCTCACTACGGCGGGTGTTAACTGGGACGACCTTACGGTATTCTCCGAAGCGGGTGTTAACTGGGATGACATAGCGGTAATGACAGAAGCCGGTGTTAATTGGACCGACTTCGGGTCTCTGACGGAAGCCGGTGTGAACTGGGCAGGTATGGTGGCGCTTTCCGAGGGAGGGGTCAACTGGTATGATCTCACCGTAATGACAGAAGCCGGTATAAACTGGAGCGATATGGCGGCGATGTCGGAAGTTGGCATGAACTGGGCAGGGCTTGAGTTCATGGGAAGCGCGGGCGTGAACTGGACGAACGTACAGATATTGTCTTCAGCGGGCGTGAACTGGCTTAATATATCGAACATGGCGGACGCGGGCGTCAACTGGAATAACATCGAGCTCATGGCCAGGGCCAACGTGAACTGGTTCAATATCCAGGACCTTTCCAACGCGGGTGTGAACTGGTACAACATCGGGAACATGGCGGATGCCAATGTTAATTGGAACAACATAGAACGTATGGCCAGCGCCAACATCAACTGGAGCGATGTCTCCACTATGGCGGACGCGGGCGTAAATTGGGTGGATTTTAATGTCCTGACCCGTGTTGGGATAAACTGGTCAGGGATGGATACTATCTCAAGATCCGGCGTGAACTGGTCGGACCTTGCCGTACTCTCAGCAGCGGGAGTGAACTGGGATGATATGCAGGCACTTACTTCGGCGGGAGTGAACTGGGATGATCTTGAGCTTATGAGCGAGTCAGGGGTCAATTGGGCGGATCTCGCGCCCATGACCGCGGCTGGCGTGAACTGGTCCGACTTCAATTCGCTTACAAGGGCCGGGGTCAACTGGACAGATCTGGTGTTGCTTACTGAGGCTGGTGTCAATTGGTCTGATCTCAATTCTCTTACAAAAGCGGGAGTTAACTGGTCGGATCTTACCTTTATGACGGAAGCAGGTGTGAACTGGGATGATATCACGGCCCTGTCGGAAGCCGGGGTCAATTGGACCGATGTTGATGTCCTGACAAAAGTAGGGATAAACTGGTCAGATTTTAACATCCTTACAAAAGCGGGGGTCAACTGGTCCGACTTTAATACCCTTACAAGGGCCGGGGTCAACTGGTCCGATCTTAATACCCTTACAAAAGCGGGGGTCAACTGGTCCGACCTTAACACGATGACGAAGGCCGGGGTCAACTGGTCCGACCTTAACACGATGACGAAGGCTGGGGTCAACTGGGCGGATCTTACGGTAATGAGCGAGGTCGGGGTTAACTGGTCTGACTTTGATACTCTTACGAAAGCGGGGGTCAACTGGTCCGATTTCAATACCCTTACGAAGGCTGGGGTCAACTGGGCGGATCTTACGGTAATGAGCGAGGTTGGGGTTAACTGGTCTGACCTTACGGTATTGAGCGAGGTCGGGGTCAACTGGTCTGACTTTAACACTCTTACGAGAGCGGGCGTGAGTTGGTCGAACTTGACGATCATGACGGAAGCTGGGGTCAACTGGTCCGACTTCAATACGCTGACAAAAGCGGGCGTCAATTGGTCCGACTTCAACGCGATCACAAGGGCCGGGATAAACTGGTCCGACCTTAATACATTGACAAAGTCCGGGATAAACTGGTCCGACTTCCAGGTGCTCACAAGAACAGGTGTCAACTGGGCGGATATACAGGCTATGAGCGAAGGCGGCGTGAACTGGGCCGACCTGAACCCGATGACCACGGCGGGCATTAACTGGTCGAATTTCGAATCTCTTTCAAGTGCCGGTGTGAACTGGTCCAATATCGAGAACATGGCCGGTGCCGGTGTGAATTGGTATAACATAGCTAACATGGCCGAGGCCAACGTGAACTGGTTCAACATCGAGAACATGGCAAGCGCGAACGTGAACTGGGACAGCATCTCTACGATGGCTGGAGCGGGTATTAACTGGGACGATTTCAAGATACTTTCTGACGCGAGGATCAACTGGTCCGATCTTCAGGTAATGACGGATGCGGGGGTCAACTGGGCGGACCTCAATGCGATGTCCCGTACAGGTGTGAACTGGGAAGACCTCGAGAAGATGACGGAAGCAGGGATCAACTGGTCGGATATGGGGCCACTTACCAAAGCTGGGGTTAACTGGTCCGATCTTAACACTATGACCAAGGCGGGTATTAACTGGGATGATTTCGTGCCCATGACGGAAGCGGGCGTGAACTGGATAGATTTCCAGTATCTTACAGCCGCCGGCGTGAACTGGTCGGTCGTTGATACGATAACGCGGTCCGGGGTGAACTGGTCAGATCTTAACACAATGACCAGGGCGGGCGTGAACTGGGAAGATATGGAGACAATGACCAAGGCTGGCGTGAACTGGTCCGATATGCAGGCTATGAGCGTGGCCAATATCAACTGGACGGATCTCGTGCCCATGACGGAAGCGGGCGTGAACTGGATAGATTTCCAGTATCTTACAGCCGCTGGTGTGAACTGGTCCGATGTTAATACGATAACGCGGTCCGGGGTGAACTGGTCAGATCTTAATACAATGACCAGGGCGGGCGTGAACTGGGAGGACATGAATGCCCTTACGGAAGCAGGGATCAACTGGGATGACATGCAGGGAATGACTGAGGCGGGCATCAACTGGTTGGATATGGTGCCTCTTACCCAAGCGGGTGTGAATTGGGTCGATTTCCAGAGCCTTACGGAAGCCGGAGTGAACTGGGCGGACTTTACGCCACTTACTCTGGCGGGCGTGAACTGGTCTGACCTTAATACAATGACCAAAGCGGGCGTGAACTGGCTTGATATCGGGGCACTTACGGAAGCGGGTGTCAACTGGGTCGATATGCAGGGGATGACGGAAGCCGGGATAAACTGGGCCGATTTTACGCCTCTTACGGAAGCAGGAGTGAACTGGACGAATTTTGAGACAATGACGAAAGCCGGAGTGAACTGGGCGGACTTTACACCACTTACTCTGGCGGGCGTGAACTGGTCTGACCTCAACACAATGACCAAAGCCGGCGTGAACTGGGAGGATATGGAGACCTTGACCAAGGCCGGCGTGAACTGGGATGATATGCAGGGAATGACTGAGGCCGGCATCAACTGGTCTGATCTTGTGCCCCTTACGCAAGCGGGCGTGAACTGGGTGGATTTCCAATATCTGACGGAAGCGGGGATCAACTGGTCAGATGTTAATGCCATAACACTGTCCGGGGTCAACTGGTCGGATCTTAACACAATGACCAAAGCGGGCGTGAACTGGGCGGACATGGATGCCCTTACGGAAGCGGGCGTGAACTGGGACGACATGCAGGCGCTTACGGAAGCGGGCGTGAACTGGGTGGACTTCGTGCCGATGACACAAGCAGGTATAAACTGGCTTGATCTCCAGGCACTCACGGACGCGGGTGTTAACTGGTCGGATGTTACGGTAATAAGTGAGGCAGGTATAGACTGGTCGGACCTCAATACGATGACGAAGGCTGGTGTTAACTGGGAAGACCTGGAGACCCTGACGAAAGCCGGGATAAACTGGGACGATATGCAAACGCTTACGGAAGCGGGCGTGAACTGGGCGGATCTTGCGCCGTTCACGGAAGCGGGTGTTAACTGGTCAGCGCTTACGATAATGACGGAAGCGGGCGTGAACTGGGATGATCTTACCGTTCTTACGGAGGCTGATGTCAACTGGTCGGACCTTCAGACGATGTCGGAAGCGGGTATAAACTGGTCGGACTTTGTTCCTCTTACGGAAGCGGGTGTTAACTGGTCAGCGCTTACGATAATGACGGAAGCGGGTGTTAACTGGGCGGATATGGCCCCACTTACGGAGGCCGGTGTGAACTGGTCAGATCTCAACACGTTGACAAAGGCGGGCGTCAACTGGACGGACTTCAATACATTGACAAAAGCGGGTGTTAACTGGGTAGACCTTACGACGCTTACGGAAGTTGGTGTGAACTGGGCGGACCTTACAACGCTTACGGAAGCGGGCGTGAACTGGAACGATCTTTATGCGATAACACGTTCCGGCGTGAACTGGGCGGACCTTACGACGCTTACGGAGGCCGGCGTGAACTGGGCGGACTTCCAGGTGCTTACGGAAGCGGGCGTGAACTGGGCGGATCTTACGACGCTTACGGAAGCGGGCGTGAACTGGGAGATCCTTACGACAATGACGGAAGCGGGTGTGAACTGGTCTGACCTTGCGGTACTTACGGAAGCGGGCGTGAACTGGCTGGACTTTACGACACTCACGGAAGCGGGCGTGAACTGGAATGACCTTACCGTGCTCACGGAAGCGGGGGTGAATTGGCTGGACCTTACGACACTTACGGAAGCGGGCGTGAACTGGGCCGACCTTACCGTCATGTCGGAACGGGGTATAAACTGGTCGGATATGACTTTCCTTACGGAAGCAGGTATAAACTGGGCGAATTTCGAGGCCCTGACCAACGCGGGAGTTAACTGGTATAACATCGAGAACATGGCGTCGGCAGGAGTTAATTGGTATAACATCGCGAATATGACCGACGCGAACGTTAACTGGTATAACATCGAGAACATGGCAAGCGCGAACGTGAACTGGGACAGCATGTCGATAATGGCCAGCGCGGGCATTAATTGGGACGATTTCAAGATATTGTCCGATGCCGGCGTGAACTGGTCCGATATAACGGTCATGACGGAGTCCGGGGTCAACTGGGCTGACTTCGATACGATCACAAAAGCGGGTGTTAACTGGATCGACCTCACAGCGCTTACGGAAGCTGGAGTTAACTGGTTGGATCTCGATGTGATAACGCGGACAGGCGTTAATTGGAATGATATAAGAGTGCTCACGGAAGCGGGCGTGAACTGGCAGGACCTCCAGAGCATGACCATAGCCGGCGTGAACTGGTCCGGGCTGAAACCTCTTACGGAAGCGGGTGTTAACTGGAATGATCTGACGGTACTTTCCGAGGCGGGCATTAACTGGAATGATCTTACGAGTCTTACGGAGGCGGGCGTTAACTGGACCGATTTCCAGACGTTGACTGAAGCCGGTGTTAACTGGTCTGATTTCAATACATTGACAAAAGCCGGGGTCAACTGGTCTGATCTTACGGCACTTACGGAGGCGGGGATAAACTGGTTGGACATGGAGGTCCTGACCACTCGGGGGATAAACTGGAACGATATCGAGGTGCTGAGCAAACAGGATATCAACTGGGCCGACTTCAACGCGATGACGGTGGCCGGCGTTAACTGGGCTGACTTTAAACCGCTCACGGAAGCGGGCGTTAACTGGGATGATCTCACGGTACTTACTGAGGCGGGCGTTAACTGGGATGACATGGATACCCTTACGCGTGCCGGTGTGAATTGGACCGATCTGGAAACGATAACAAAATCCGGCGTTAATTGGTATGACCTTAGCGTAATGACCATTTCCGGAGTGAATTGGGCCGATCTCGCGCCTATGACGGAAGCGGGAGTGAATTGGTTGGACCTGGGAGTTCTCACTGATGCCGGAGTTAATTGGGCCGATCTCGCGCCTATGACGGAAGCGGGAATAAACTGGAACGATCTTACCGTGATGACCGAAGCGGGTGTGAACTGGGAGGATATGGATACCCTTACACGCGCTAACGTGAATTGGAATGATATAACGGTCATGTCGAAGGCCGGTGTAAGTTGGGCCGGGCTACAGCCGCTTGCTACCGCCGGAGTGAACTGGGCTGATTTTGCCGTACTTACTTCACGCGGAGTGAACTGGTCCGACCTTAGGGTGATGTCGGAGGAGAATGTTAACTGGTCAGATATAGAGGTAATGTCCAAACAGGGTATCAACTGGTCGGACATGACCTCCATGACGATCGCGGGTATTAACTGGGTGGACTTCCAGGCGCTTACCGAGGCTAACATAAATTGGGAAGATATAGAGGTGTTCACGAAAGCGGGTGTTAACTGGTATGATTTCGAGCCTTTGACAACGGCAGGTATAAACTGGGAAAGTCTTGGAAATATTGCTGACTCCGGAGTTAACTGGGAGAACATGGAGCAGCTGGCAGGCGCTGGAGTTAACTGGGACAGTATAGCCAGTATGGCTGACGCGGCTGTTAACTGGAACAACATCGAGAGGATGGCAGCGGCGGGCATAAACTGGGATGACGTGGCAATAATGGCCGATGCCGGTGTTAACTGGCACGATTTCACCGTACTTACGGAGTCCGGCATAAACTGGACGGATCTGACGATCATGACCGAGGCGGGTGTCAACTGGTCCGACTTTGGCAATCTGACCGCCGCCGGTGTTAATTGGGACGATATAGCGGTCATGTCGGAGGCCGGTGTTAACTGGGAAGACCTCGAGACATTGTCGGAGGCCGGCGTTAACTGGCTGGACCTCAATACACTAACAAGAGCCGGGGTCAACTGGTCCGACCTCGAGACATTATCGGAGGCGGGCATAAACTGGACCGATCTTACGTCAATGACAGAGGGCGGGGTCAATTGGATAGACCTCGAGACACTGACGGAAGCCGGTATAAACTGGGCAGACTTCAAGCCCATGACGGAAGCCGGTATAAACTGGGCAGGGTTGGGGGATATAGCGGATTCCGGCGTGAACTGGGTAAGTATTTCTGAAATGGCCGGCGCGGGCGTTAACTGGGCGAATATATCGACCCTGTCTTCTGCCGGTGTTAACTGGGAAAGCATGTCGGCTATGGCCGCGGCAGGTGTTAACTGGAATGACCTTGCTACTATGACAAAAGCCAAAATAGCATGGAAAGACCTGCAGATCATGTCGGATGCGGGTATTAACTGGGCTGATCTCGCGCCGATGACGGAAGCGGGGGTTAATTGGTCGGACCTTACTACACTTTCGAGGGCCGGCGTGAACTGGGAAGATCTCGAGACCCTTACGGAAGCGGGGGTTAATTGGTCGGACCTTACGATACTTACGGAAGCGGGGGTCAACTGGTCGGACCTTACGATACTTACGGAAGCGGGTGTGAACTGGTCAGACCTTACTACGCTCACGGAAGCGGGAGTTAACTGGTCGGACCTTACCGTGCTGACGGAATCGGGCGTTAACTGGTCAGACCTTACGATACTTACGGAGGCGGGCGTTAACTGGGCGGACTTCGAGGCGCTTACGGAAGCGGGAGTGAACTGGTCGGACCTCAAGCCGCTCACGGAAGCGGGAGTGAACTGGGTGGATCTCCAGTCCCTTACGGAAGCGGGGGTCAACTGGGCCGACTTCAAACCGCTCACGGAAGCCGGCGTGAACTGGGCCGATCTTACTACGCTTACGGAGGCGGGCGTGAACTGGTCCGATATGCAAGCGCTTACGGAGGCGGGGATAAACTGGATAGATTTCCAGACGCTTACGGAAGCGGGTATTAACTGGGTGGACCTTGTACCTCTCACGGAGGCGGGGATAAACTGGGAAAACTTTACGACGCTTACTGAAGCCGGTGTGAACTGGCAGGACCTCAGGGTGATGAGCCAGGCTTTGGTTAACTGGGCCGACCTCCAGGTCCTTACCGAAGCCGGTGTCAACTGGGACGGGCTTGTCCCGCTAAGTGAGGCCGGTGTCAACTGGGCCGATCTTACTACGCTTACGGAAGCCGGCATTAACTGGCTTGATCTAACCTTCCTTACGGAAGCCGGCGTTAACTGGGATGACATGAAAGCGCTTACGGAAGCTGGTGTTAACTGGGTTGATTTCCAGGCGCTTACGGAAGCTGGTGTTAACTGGGCCGATCTTACCCCGATGACCGAAGCGGGAGTGAACTGGCTCGACTTGGGGACTCTTACGGAAGCCGGAGTGAATTGGGCGGATCTTACCCCGATGACTGAAGCCGGTATAAACTGGGCAGGGTTGGGGGATATAGCGGATTCCGGGGTTAATTGGGATAGCATATCGGAAATGGCCGGTGCGGGTGTTAACTGGGATAATATGTCAAGCCTGTCATCGGCGGGTGTCAACTGGGACAGCGTTTCAGCGATGGCTTCGGCGGGTGTCAACTGGTATGATTTCGCGACACTTACCGGCGCGGGCGTTAACTGGACGGATATGCAGGTAATGTCGGATTCAGGCGTTAACTGGGCCGATTTCACCGTTTATTCCAAGGCAAACATAAATTGGTCGGACCTCGCGGTCATGTCGGATGCCGGAGTTAACTGGGACGACCTGGAAACCTTAAGCAAGACGTTAGTTAACTGGTCTGACTTCAATGTCCTCACGAGAGCGGGTGTCAACTGGATAGATCTTACCACTTTGACGGAAGCGGGTATTAACTGGTCGGATCTCGAGGTCATTACTGAGATCGGGGTGAACTGGTCAGACCTGAGAGAGCTTTCTACGCGATCCGTTAATTGGGCGGATCTTACCTCACTTACCCGCGCGGGTATCAACTGGCTTGACATGACGATATTTACGGAAGCGGGTGTGAACTGGTCGGATATCAACGCCCTTACCAAGTCCGGCATAAACTGGTCGGATATACAGGTGCTTACGGAAGCGGGTGTGAACTGGTCGGATATGCAGGTGCTTACGGAAGCGGGTGTGAACTGGTATGATTTTAATACCCTTACACGTTCAGGTGTGAACTGGTCGGATATACAGGTGATGACGGAAGCGGGCGTTAATTGGGCCGACCTTACGATCCTAACTGAAGCGGGTGTGAATTGGGCCGACTTCAAGCCGCTCACGGAAGCGGGCGTTAATTGGGCGGATCTTACGACACTCACGGAAGCGGGCGTTAACTGGCGTGATATGGGGACCCTTACCACGGCCGACATAAACTGGACCGATCTTCAGGTGATGACGGAAGCGGGTGTGAACTGGGCCGATATTACGACGCTTACGGAAGCGGGAGTGAACTGGGCCGATCTTCAGGTGTTCACGGAAGCGGGTGTGAATTGGGCGGATCTTACGGTACTTACGGAAGCCGGTGTTAACTGGGGAGACCTTACCATGCTTACGGAAGCCGGCGTTAACTGGCTTGATCTAACAACGCTTACGGAAGCGGGCGTGAACTGGTCGGATCTCGAAACACTTACGGAAGCGGGTATTAACTGGACGGACATGACATATATAACGACCGCGGGTGTTAACTGGCTTGACCTGAACGCTCTGACCTACGCCGATGTCAACTGGTCCGATCTTACGGTACTCACGGAAGCGGGCGTGAACTGGTCTGATCTCACGCCAATGACGGAAGCGGGTATCAACTGGTCCGATCTTACTACCCTTACAGAGGCCGGCGTGAACTGGTCGGACCTCAATTTCATGACAAAAGCGGGAGTGAACTGGTCGGATATAGATGTGTTATCAAAAGCGGGAGTGAACTGGTCGGACCTTACGATAATGACAGAAGCGGGCGTGAACTGGTCAGACCTTATGATGCTCACGGAAGCGGGTGTTAACTGGGAAGACCTCGAGGTTATGTCGAAAACCCTTGTTAATTGGGCAGACTTTACGACCCTTACGGAGGCCGGAGTGAACTGGTCTGACTTAGCGGTACTGACCGAGGCCGGGGCCAACTGGCTGGACCTCCAGAACATGACGGAAGCGGGCATTAACTGGTCGGACTTCCAGTCACTTACGGAAGCAGGGGTCAACTGGTACGATATGCGTACACTTACTGAGGCCGGTGTCAATTGGGCGGATCTCCAGGCCCTTTCCGAGACGGGCATAAACTGGTCCGATTTCGGGGTTATGACGGGAGCCGGTGTGAATTGGTACGATATGCGCATGCTTACGGAGGCCGGCGTGAACTGGTCAGACTTCCAGACACTTACGGAAGCCGGAGTGAACTGGACAGATTTCAACGTCATGACGGAAGCCGGAGTGAACTGGTCCGGGATGAAAGCCCTTTCGGATGCTTCGGTGAACTGGGAGAATATGGCGAACCTTTCGGCGGCAGGCGTCAACTGGGACAATATAGCCCAGATGGCCGATGCGGGTGTTAACTGGGACAATCTGTCCGAACTCGCGAAAGCCGGCGTTAACTGGGACAGCCTTTCGACGATGACGGAGGCGGATGTCAACTGGGACGACCTTGCCGTGCTTTCCAAGGCCAGTGTTAACTGGAACGATATGATGGTCCTTACGGAGGCCGGAGTGAACTGGTCTGACTTTACTACCCTTACGGAGGCCGGCGTGAACTGGTCGGACCTTCAGGTCTTTACGGAAGCGGGCGTTAACTGGTCCGATATACAGGATATGTCCATCGCCGGCATTAACTGGCGAGATCTCACTACGATGACGGAA
>JAQUQS010000031.1 GCA_028715965.1 Candidatus Omnitrophota bacterium
CATTCCGGCGGCAAAGCTGTTCATGAAAAGGAACTTTCCCTCCCTGTTTATCTTGGCAATAGGATGGTTGGCGCTCTCGACAAGTATCCGGTACGCTTCCTCACTTTCCTTGAGGGCGTCAGCGCTTTTGGTCCGATCTTCCTCACGGTTAATGGCCATGGCCATAATGCTCAGGAAATATATGTCCAGGTCCGTGAATTCCACGTCCTTGTCATAAACCACGCATAAACTGCCGACGCATTCTTCCCCTGAGAATACGGGATATCCTATATACGTTCTAAGCCCATACCTCTTTACATTAGGATCGCTCTTGCAATAGGACGACTTCTCCAGGTCCTTGACTATGTAGGGCCTGCCTTTTTCCCTTTTCTTGATGACATCAAAACACATATGCCCCTGAGGATCGTCCATTACTTTATGGCCGGATGGGACGTTCCATACTCCAAGCGAATATAACATCCCGTCCCTCAGGCGGTTATATATAGCGCAGGTACCACCCATGATCTCCCCGCATGCCTTGGTCAGCATATCGATATTGGCCTTGAAGTCAGGACCAAGACTCGCGAACAGGTTATTGAGCTGTATCATTTTTGTCTCGATAGATACGCGCTCCGCCGCGTCCCTCACCGACATCACGATCTTCCTGCTGCCGCTGTCCTCCGAATACACGGTCACCACTTCACCGATGCCCCTGCTCCCGTCCTTCTTCATGATACGGCAGACATAGGCTCCGGCAGCCGTTCCCACGCGCACCGATTCGATATAACTGTTCTCTTCCGGGAAAATTTCATGAATGGGTTTGCCCCTAAGTTCTCCCCTGGAATACCCCAGCATTCTGTAAACAGCCGCGTTCGCTTCCTCTATTTTCAGGGTCGCCGGGTCTAATACCATAAAAGCTTCGGAGGCATTCTCAAAAAGAAGCCTGTATTTATCATCGCACACGGGTCCCTGACCCTCATCGTCCGGGACCCGTGGCTGGTCACCGCGCTTAGCGGCCCATTTTCCCGGCTTCCCGGCTCCTCCAAATGGCCACATCATTTCCTGCCTCCCGACACGCTTCCATATTCAAGATAGAACCTGCCGTTCACGGCCTTACTGAACTCGTAAAAATCCTCACCAAGTATCAACGTCTCGGAGGACCCCAGGTCCGATTCCCTTACGGCGGTAATGATCTTCTGCCCCTTTTTATCCTTTGATACGGTAATGGCTGAGAGCCCTTTGCTCTCCATGACATTGGTTATATCATATTCTATACCGTCTTCAGGCCTGCCCTCGCGCGTACTATTGATCACATCGGTTATGACCACGTTACCGTCCGCTTCGTTCACCAGCGCCTCGGCTTCGTACATATCGTCCCTTTCCGTGAACATCCCGTCCTCATACTCCCCGCTGGATATGGACTTCAAGACAAGCGCCCCGGCATACGCGTTCAAGAAAAGAACGAATGCCGCCACTGCCACTATGGTCACTACCATCCTGTTCATATATCCCCCTCCCCTTTTATGATAAGCCAGGCTATACTATAAGCATGGCGTCACCGTATGAAAAGAACCTGAATTCACGCTCTACAGCCTCCTTATAAGCCCTCAATATAAGGTCCCTGCCCGCGAAAGCGCTTACAAGCATTAAGAGCGTTGAACCCGGAAGATGGAAGTTGGTTATCATCCTGCTAACTATTTTAAACTTATATCCGGGATAAATAAAGAGATTTGTTCTTCCCGAGAACGGCTTTACCCTGCCTGCTTCCGGTTCAGCCGCGGATTCCAAGGCCCTGGTGGAAGTCGTTCCTACCGCTACTATCCGGCCGCCCTTATCCTTAGTGGAATTGATGATATCCGCGGCCGCTTTTGTTATCTCGAAATATTCGGAATGCATCTGGTGATCCTCGATATGCTCGGTCTTCACCGGAGCGAACGTCCCATACCCCGTATGTAAAGTTATCCGGGCTATATTCACGCCTTTAACGGATATCCTTTTTATCAGCTCATCGGTAAAATGAAGGCCCGCCGTAGGCGCCGCGGACGCCCCTTCCTTTTCCGCGTATACCGTCTGGTAATCTTTCCTGTCGGAAGGGACATCTTCCCTCTCTATGTAAGGCGGCAACGGTATATGGCCGTATTTCAGCGCCTCCTCAAGGGGGCGGTCGAACTCGACTATCCTGGCCGGGCCGGACTTACCGAGCACCCTTACCTCGATCTTGTCGGAAACGAGTATTATCTCCCCATCCCTTATGCGTTTTGACGGGTTAACGAGCGCGGTGAGCTTTTCACCCCGGGTATCAAGAAGGAATATCTCGACCTGGCCGCCGCTTTCCCTCCTGCCGTAGAACCTGACCGGAACGACCTTAGTGTCGTTCACTACCAGGCAGTCTCCCGGGTCCAGAAAAGACAATATGTCAGAAAAGGTCTTTTCGTCCACGGTCCCGGCTATCCGATCCACGACCATAAGCCTGGACGTGTCCCTTTCAGAGAGCGGTCTCTGGGCGATAAGTCCCTTAGGCAGGGAATACTGGAATTCCGAAAGCCGCATAAGACGTCTTACACCTTCCCCGCGAATATTCTCCGCACCTTATCGAACCGCGTGATCTCGGTGTTCGGATAATAAAATTTCAATATCTTTTCGGCCCCCCAACGGTCGAACGCCAGCTTTAAAGCTCCCCATTGGCACATACCGACCCCGTGCCCCCACCCGTATCCGCTGAAAAGGTAAAAACGCGGATACTTCTTTATGTTCATGTTAAGGCTTTTAAGGTACTTGCGCCCTACAGCGGACCTGAGATCATCCCCGCCGATCTCAAGCCACCTGTTCCAGGACCTTATCCTTATGGACACCACTCTTCCGGAATCATCCCTGGGGCCTATCTTTATGTCATCTATCCTGTCCACGTCATACCCTCTGGCCTTAAGGCCCTCAAGTATGGTAGCTGTCGGTATCTTTGCCTGCCATCGGAAGTGCGGCGACCAGCGACACCAGCGGCATTTTACGCCCTCAAGGAGCGCCATGCGCTTCCCCCATACCCGGGATGAATCCTGGGTATGACCGCCGCAACATGAATGGAAATACGCGGGAAAAACCACCCCGTCACGCGCCAACACCTGGCCACGCGTGGCGTCCACGGCGCCCGAGGTACGCCACCTTTCCGCGGACCTGCCGCCATACACCTGTGAAAAGGTATCGTTGGTAACATCGAATTCCCTGTTCTTACGGCGTATGGTCTCATAAACAGTAAAGCTTCTGGAGGCTATGGCCTGCGCCTTAAGGGCCGCGAAGGGCCAGAAACTGTTCATTTCCCTGGGAACAACCCCCTTCAGGTAATCCTCGATGTCCACCCTGTTGATGATATCCATTCTCTCTTCGTTCCTGATGATCTCGATGTTACCTCGATATACCACGTTATCGACGCGTATCCCCTTGTTCCTGTAGGGATATATCCTTATACGGTCCAGCTCATACAGGTGCCCCTCCAAAGCTATCCCTCTCCTCGGCGCCCGCGCGGTAACCCCGTCATGTATATCCAGCTTGTCGTCCAGGATCTTGCCTCTGACCACATCGACCAGTTTGCATGGCCCGTTGGATGCTATTATGGCGCTATCGGCGTTGTGTGCTATGCGTACGCGCACAATAACACCACGTTCACCGCCGACCCGGCCTGGAAGGACAAAGAAGAATTTAAGGATGGATATCGCCAGTAATATCCCAATGAGTATGTATGAGATCTTTTTTATCGTCATCTTATTATGGGTCCCCACGCCGGGCCGAAAACACAGGTTCATCTTTTAGAAAAAATACTGAACATGACCGTTAATACCAGGCTCAGGACAACGGATGTGGCGACCGGCAGATAAAAAGTGAAGTCCCCGTTCTTTACCACTATATCTCCCGGTAGCCGCCCGGGCCATGACATCTTGCCCATGGCCATGAACACCAGACCCGTCATCATGAGTACAAGCCCCGCTACCAGGAGTGTCCTGCCTATATGCTGCATATCCCCGCTCCTTCAGGGTCCGGTTTTCAGAAAAGTTCACCCTGCCGCGCTAACCCTTTCCCCATATAACGGGCCGCCTCATCGGTAAGTTCCCGGCCGCGAGGGGTCCTCCTGAGAAAACCTATCTTTAAAAGATATGGCTCGACCACGTCCTCTATGGTATCGGATTCCTCGTTGAGCGACGAAGCTATGGCCTCTATGCCTACCGGCCCGCCCTTGTATGAAGTATGGATGATCTCGAGAAGTCTCCGATCCAGCCGGTTCAGGCCCTTTTCATCTATCCCGTGCATCTCCAGGGCCTTCACGGCCGACCCGGAATTTATGGTCCCGTCGGACTTGACCTCGACCCAGTCCCTTACCCTCCTGAGCAGCCGGTTGGCTATTCTCGGCGTTCCCCTGGAACGGGATGCTATTACCCTGGCGCCGTCGTCGTCTATGGAGATCCCGAGGAGTTTAGCCGATCGTTTGATTATGTCACAGAGCTGTTCCGCGGGGTAAAGTTCCAGGTTATACGACATCCCGAACCGGTCCCTAAGCGGCGCGCTGAGAAGCCCCGAACGGGTGGTCGCGCCAATAAGCGTGAATTTCTTCAGGTTGAACTTTATGGTCTTAGCGTATGGCCCTTTATCGACCAGGAAATCTATCTGGAAATTCTCCATGGCCGGGTATATGAACTCTTCGACCACTTTTGACAGCCGGTGTATCTCGTCGATAAAGAGTATATCGCCTTCGGCCAGGTTGGTCATTATACCGATGAGATCTCCCGCGCGTTCTATCGCGGGGCCGCTGGTAGCCGTTATTTTGGCGTTTTTTTCATTCGCGATTATGTGGGCGAGCGACGTTTTCCCCAGACCCGGGGGGCCCGACAGGAGTATATGCTCCATGGGTTCACCCCTGCGCCTTGAAGCCTCGAGCGCTATGGAAAGGGAATCTATTACCTGACCCTGCCCCACAAAATCGGAGAGCATTCCGGGACGCAGGGATATATTCGTTATTAGGTCGTCCTCCGTCTCCACCTGTTTTACGAGGTCCTCGCTTTTGTCCACGAATCTTTCGCGTTTATTCTCGGACATCTTTCTCCTTTTCCCGCGGCAAGTCCCGGCCCGGTCCTTTCACACGGATCATTTCTTGCGTTCCCTGTAGACCTCGTTCAGGAGCTCTTCGCTGGTCGTTATCCCCGGCTGCCTCTCCAGGGCCTTCCTCACCATGTCTTCAGCTTCCGTCTTCCTGTACTGGAGCTGGATAAGTACCGCCACGGCCTCTTCCTTTATATCCTCGTGGTCGGAAGATATATCCATCTCCTCATCGCGTATAAGCCCGAACTTCCCGACCTTGCCCTGTAGTTTCGCCACGATAAGCCTTGCCTTCTGTTCCCCTATACCCGGAAGCCCTTTCAGGAAAGATACGTTGCCCGAATCTATAGCTCCGGCTATAAGCGAAAAAGGCTGCGCGAGCGCCCTGCACGCCGCTTTGGGCCCGACACCGGAGACCGATATGAACTTCTCGAAGAACTCCCTCTCTATCTCGTTCTCGAAACCTATAAGCACAGGCGTCCCGCGGGACTGGTCTATCTGGTAATAATGATATATCACCAGTTCCGTCTCGCTGCCGAAAACGCTCCTTCCCTCCATCGAGTTCATTACCGCCAGGGGTACCGCTACCTCGTACGTGATGTGGCCGCAATGCACCTCTACGGCATTCTCCTTCTTCCGCGTGATCCTGCCCTTTATACTGGATATCATGCCTTTCGCCTCCCGGCGCGTTTTTTGTCGAGTTCTATATACACGTAACTGATGGCCATCGCGAGCGCGTCGCTCACATCGAAAGGTTCGGGCGGCGCGTTAAGCCCGAGAAGGGTGCGCACCATGTTCTGCACCTGGTGTTTCCCGGCCCTGCCGTTACCTGTAACTGCCTTTTTTATACGCGTCGACGGATAACTGACAAGCTCGACACCGTGTATGCCGCACGCCAGGCATACTACCCCTCTGGCATGCCCCATAAGTATGGACGTTACAGGGTGCTTATAATGCGAATAGAGTTTCTCCAGCACAAGTACCTCGGGCCTGTATTCAGTGATGATCTCCTCGAGATTGCTGAAGATATCCTTCACCCTTGAAGAGATGCTCTCGCCCGTCGACGTCCTGACGACCCCGGCCTCCAGAAGCCTCATATCATCCGTGCTTTCGGCTTCAACAAGGCCGTACCCTGTCCTCAAAAGTCCTGGATCGATCCCTAATATTCTCACAAATCCGTTCCGCGCGCGGTCCGCACGCCTTATTTTTTCTCGTCCTCGACCTGTTTGATGATATCGTCCGGGATATCGAAGTTCGCGTACACGTTCTGTACGTCATCATTATCCTCAAGGTCCTCCACAAGCGCCAGTATCTTTTTCGCGGTTTCCTTGTCCCCGACCTTTATCTCGTTCTTCGGTATCATGCTGAGCTCCTCGGACTCGATCTTGACCTTTTTCTGGGTCAGTCCCGTCCTTACCTTATCAAAATCCTGCGCCTCGCATATTATCTCGAAATAATCATCGTCAGACTTGAGGTCCTCCGCCCCCGCGTCGAGGGCTATTGAAAGAAGGTCCTCTTCGTTGGCATCGGTCGTTTTCACCATAAAAACGCCTTTTTTCTCGAACTGGAAGGCCACGGACCCGGCGCCTGCCATATTACCGCCGCGTTTGGTGAACGCGCTCCTCACCTCGCTGGTCGTCCGGTTCTTGTTGTCCGTGAGACCCTCGACAATTATCGCCACGCCTCCGGGCGCGTATCCCTCGAAAGAGACCGTCTCATATGTGGTCCCCTCAAGCTCCCCGGTACCTTTCTTAACACCGCGGTCGATGTTGTCCGACGGCATATTCGCCTCTTTAGCTTTTTGGATGGCAAGCCTGAGCCGGGGATTTCCGTCGGGATCTCCGCCGCCTTCCCTGGCAGCGACCGTTATCTCCCTTATGAGCTTTGTGAAAAGCTTTCCCCTCTTAGCGTCAAGAGCCCCTTTTTTGTGTTTAATACTTGCCCATTTTGAATGCCCGGACATATATCTTCCTCCTTTTACCTTCCTTGTATATCAAGCGCTAAGCCCGGACACTCCCGGACCCGGTGCTTTATTTTCATCAATGCTGATGCTGTTCTTCCCACTCTTTCTTAGCTTCCGCGATGATCTTCTGCGCGATGTTCGGCGGTACCGGGTCATAGTGGGAGAACGCCATGGTGTATGTAGCCCTTCCGCCCGTGAGGGATTTAAGCTCGTTCGCGTATTTATACATTTCCTCCAGCGGCAGCTGGGCCTTGACGACCTGCATCCCGCCTTCGGAGTCCATACCCTGCACCCTTCCCCTGCGCGAGCTTAAGGACCCCGTAATATCGCCCATGTTCTCTTCCGGAACAGTGAGCTCAACGTTCATGACCGGTTCGAGGAGCACCGGCTTCGCCTGTTCGAAACATTCCTTGAACGCGTGCGCCGCGGCGATCTGGAACGCTATATCCTTGGAATCCACAGGATGTGTTTTTCCGTCGTACACCATCACGCGTACGTCAACCACCGGGTGGCCCGCTATTATACCTTTGGCCATGGCGTTAATAACTCCCTTTTCACAACTTCCCACGAACTGTTTCGGTATGGCCCCGCCTACCACTTCGTCAACGAACTCGAACCCTCCACCACGCGGCATCGGCTCTATCTTCATCCATACTTCAGCGAACTGCCCGGCCCCGCCGGATTGTTTCTTATGCCTGTACTTGGCGTCTCCCTTACCCGTAATGGTCTCTTTATAAGCCACTTTCGGGGTACCTATCTCGACATCCACACCGTATTTGTTCTTCATACGCGCGAGTACCGTCTTGAGATGCAGTTCCCCCATCCCCGAGACCACGAGTTCATGTGTCGCCTCGTCCAGCGCCATATGGAACGTCGGGTCCTCTTCCGAAAGCTTTGTGAGCACGTTGGATATCTTGTCCTCATCGGACCGGCTTTTCGGCTTTATTGAGAAACTTATGGCCGCTTCCGGGAACTTAATGGCCTTGAACCTGACCACGTGCTTTTCGTCCGACAATGTGTCACCCGTATGAGTATCCTTGAGTTTCGCCACCGCGCATATATCCCCCGCTACCGCTCCATCCGCCGGCACCTGGTCCTTCCCTTTCAGGAAAAATATCTGCCCGAGCTTTTCCTGGCCCTCCCTTACGGTGTTGGTCGCGCTCTGCCCGGTCGCTATCTTGCCGGAACGTATACGAAATATGGATATACGGCCGGCGTAAGGGTCCGATATGGTCTTGAACACCTGCGCGGAGAACGGCGCGTCTTCCTTAGGCTCTACAACGTTCAAAGCGCCTTCCTCTCCTCCTTCTATCTCGGCGGCAGCCGCGTCCAGTGGCGATGGAAAATAATCCTTTATGATATCCATGACCCCTTCCACCCCGATCTCTTTCTCGCTGGAGACAGGGATGACCGGCATGATCTTGCCGGAGACAACACCTTGCCGGAACGCGCGCTTCAGGTCCTCATCCGACAGGGCGCCTTCTTCCAGGTATTTCTCTAAAAGGGCGTCGTCAGATTCCGCGACACCTTCGGTCATTTCGCCGGAAAGCGTTTCGGCCTTTGCTTTGTCCCCGGGCGCGAGGGCATCTATACCCTTTTTTGTCAAAAGATTGGCGACTCCCTTGAATGAAGGCCCCTGCCCATCTGGATAACAATATGCCACGCAGTTCTTGCCCAGCGTGTTCTTTATGCTCTCGAACACTTTGTCAAAATCAGCGTTGTCCTTATCCATGCGGCTTATCACGATAAGCGCCGGGAGGTTCCTCTCCTGCGCGTATTTCCAGAACTTCGTAGTGCCCACCTGCATGCCGCTCACGGAATCGATCATCAATATCGCCGCGTCAGCCGCGTTCACGGCCGCGAACACCTCACCGGAATAATCGAGGTATCCGGGCGCGTCCAACACGTTGACCTTGACCTCGTCCTTTTCGTAAAAAGCCACGCTGAGGTTTATGGAATTCTTTCGCTCTTTTTCGTCGTCATTATAATCGGATACCGATGTCCCGTCATCCACGCTACCCTTCCGGGAGATGGACCCTCCCTTGAAAAGCAGGTTTTCCAAAAGAGTTGTTTTACCGGCTCCGGAATGGGAAAGCAATACGACGTTACGGATGTCTTTGGTTGAAACAGTCACCTGGATACCTCCTTATGTTAGTGTTGGACGGAAGATATTCAAATAAGCACCGGCGGCACGCGTAACGCGCTGACGGGTAATGCCTTCTTAGAACAGGCTTTTACTGGTTGTTACTATAATAGTGACAGTAATTTATTATAAGAGGATGGTTTTTTTTGTCAAGGAATTACAGTATGGCGTCCTGGCCGGGGCCCGCTTCTTCTACCTTCTCCCGGGAGCCGTAGAACCCGGCCTCACCTGTATCTTTGTCAACGACTACCGCCACACGTTCTATCCTTTCCCCGGATACCGGCATCCATTCTTTCACCAGATACACCACATGCCAGTAGTCGCCCACATCTATCGCCGTATCCGGCAACATGCGTTTCACCCCGTAATTCTCGAGGAGGCCGGTCTTCCCGGACACGAAATCCTGCGCTATCGCCAGGGCGCGCGCGCTCGACATCCGTTCGTCGGTAGAGAACCCTCCATCCTCTTCTATCACAGAGGCCTCTTCCGCGAGGATACGCCCGGGGAGGAACACCGCCATAGCTAGCAGCAATACGATACCTGTCGATATCCCCTTCTTCACGAAAGCTTCGCCCCCTTACATGTCAGGTGGAAAGTCGTCCCGTTTGATGAGCTTTCAACCCTGACCTCACCGCCTATCTGGCGCGCGAGATTATATATGAGTTGGAGCCCCAACGTTTTCGGGGCGGTAAGGTCCACTTCCGGCGATATACCCGCGCCATCGTCCCGCACGATCATATGCAGCGTCTCGCCTTCCAGTTTGGTGTTTATTTCTATCCTGCCGTTCTCCCTTTCCTTGAACCCGTGCTTTATCGCGTTGGATATAAGCTCGTTAAGCGTGAGCGCGCACGGTATGGCGTGATCGACATCCAGGAACACCCGGTCCCCGGACACGGAAAGTTCAACATGCGTGGCCTTTCCCGACAACGTGGATATAACGCTCTTGGACATGCTCTCTATGTACTCCAGGAGGTCAAGTTTGGACACGCTCTGGGTCCCGTATATCTTCTCATGTATAAGCCCCATGGCCTTCACCCGGTTTATACTTTCGTCCATCATATGCTTGGCCCCGTCGTCTTTTATCTTCACTCTCTGCAGGCTGAGGAGGCTGGCGACCACCTGGAGGTTGTTCTTCACCCTATGGTGTATCTCCCGGAGAAGCACCTCTTTTTCCTTCAGCGCCGTCAGGATGCACTCCTCATCTTGTTTCCTCTTCGTTATCACGCGAAAATATACCGTTATACCTGCGGCGGTAGAGGCCACTTTAACCTCATACCAGTTGTGGTACGGCTCGATATCAAAGTAAGTCTCGAAAGCCACGGGCTTCTTGTTCTTGATAGCCCACCTGAATTTCTCCTCAAATATGGACCCCTTTGCCTCGGGAAAGATATCAAGGAACGGCTTGTTCACCTCCACTCGCCTGTCAAGCTCCAGAAGTTCATACGCGGCTTTATTCATGTACCTGAGGACCATATCGTTGTCTATTACCATGAACCCGTCGGTAATACTGGCGAGTATCTCCTTCATCTCCCGGTTATGCTCCTCAAGCGCCTTTTCCGCCTTTACCCTGTCGGTACAATCCACAAAATGACCCACTATCCCGTTAACACCCGGCACATCCAGCATGTCGGACAGGATCCCTTCAAGATATTGCCATTTACAGCTGTTTTTCGGCTTTATCCTGATCGGGCCGATCTTCACGGTCTTCCTTTTTCCCGTCAGGATGGTCTCTATCCCCTTTTTATAACTTTCCACGTCATCAGGATGGGTGAGATCCCCCACGGACATCTTTTCCCTCACATCCACGGGGGCATACCCGTATTCCGCCAGCGAGCTCGGACTGAGGTATAAATACTTACCTTCCCGGTCGATAACGACCGTAATATTAACAGTCCCTTCGGTGAACGCCCGGAACCTTGACTCACTTTCACTCAGTTTTCTTTTATATGTTCTCTGGCCCAGCAGGTATATGGACATCACGCCCAGAACGACCATGAGACCGCCGGCGATCATCCACGCCATTATGAACATCTTCCGGTATCTTTCCCTCTGTGTCTTCTCCGCGTTGACGATTATGGTGCCGGGCGGCATTGGAGGACTGAATCCCCATTTTTCAAGCTGCATGGCGTCATACATATAAGGGCTTTCGTCATGCTGAAGTATGGGTATGTTACCCGCTTTTTCGCCGTTCAATATACGTAGGGCCATTCCAGCAGCCAGCGTTCCCTGTCGTCTTCCGCTCAAAAGCTTCCCTCCCACGACACCATAACCCAGGTAATTATCGACAAGGGAGTATACAGGCACAGTTGAGGCCTTAGACAACCTTGAGGCGATGTCCTGGGGAGATATATAATTGCCATTCTTCCCCCTATACCAGGAAAGGACAAGCAACATGCTGTTGTCCGGTAATGTGCTCGCTTCTTCGACAAGCTCCCGACTGCTGAGTTCCTTGCCCGAAAGGTACTGGAACTCCAGTTGTTGGTATTCTTTCTCTATCCTTACAACATCCTTTAATTGTCCTGCCCCGGTAGGAGAGTCGTCCACGGCCACGAAAACCTTGCTGATATCCTTGTTCAGAGAAAGAGCCAGGTCTATGGTACCCTCGATATCAAGCGTCTCAATTATACCCGTAACGTTCTCTTTCTCACTGACAAGCGCGGGATCGAAATCATCCACACCGGAGAACACGATCGGTATACCGTGGAACATCCCGCTCTGCTGGCTCATGACGAACCTGAAGGCGTTATCGTCGGTCACGATCACGACATCCGGACCATCCTCCTGTCCTCCATATTTGATCCCGAGGAAATGCGTGAGCTCTTCCAGATATTGTTCGTTGAAAAATCGTTTCGTGTCCAGATATTCCACCCGGATGTCGACCTCCGGGACCGCGTCGCGAAGGACCTTCTCCGCTCCGGAGACCTGCTCGTCCGTCCACCTGAACCCTTTATGGTATGAATTGATTATAAGGACTTCCGGGACCTTCTTGTGCTCCGCTAATACGAACTCGGAACAAAGAAAGATGCCCCCGACAAGGAGAGAACATGTAACAAGAACCGTTATGCGTTTCATACGTTTCGGCTGTTCCACAGACCTTGAATTAATTATAAGCCCACGCTTCACGATACTACAAGCTGTTTTTCTTGCTTTTACTTCCACCAACCGGTTTTGTATATCGCCCGACGTAATGTAAACTTGCATAAATGAGTGAAACAGGACCGTTCGTCATATTGTTCCTTTTCCTGGCCGGGTTCTCCATCGGCATCTCCGGGGCCATAATCCCGGGTCCTCTTACGTTCTTCACTGTTTCCGGGGCCCTGCGTACGGGAAGTAAAGCCGGCCTCAAGACAATGGCAGGCCATATCGCGGTGGAATTCTTCCTGATATTATGCCTGTATCTCGGTTTGCGCGAGATACTCACGTTCCCGCCTTTCCTCTCGGCGATATCCATCCTGGGAGGCGCGGCCCTTATGATAATGGGCATTATCCTTTTCTCGGGCGCCAGTGGAATGA
>JAQUQS010000032.1 GCA_028715965.1 Candidatus Omnitrophota bacterium
ACGTAACGGTTCGCAGTAGGAAGAGTCGATCTCTTTCACAAGGTAGGCGCACACCTCCCGCATGCGCTCTCGCCCGAATTGCGCGACATCGGAAACAGGATAACTATACTGGTCGCCACGTACGTGGTAGGAAATAGCTACGCCCAGACCGTAGAATTTTATAGGTTTCTGCTCTACCAAAGTAAGATCTATGTATATATGGCTATTATCGCTGTCCTGGGCCATCACGATATTAGGCTTGGAAAGGAATTCTTCATTCATGATCTTTTTGATATCGGCCTCCAGGCCTGTATTGCCGCGTATCTTCACGAATACATTTATTCCCGGGACCTGCCCCTCCTCACCACAGACATTACCCGCGAACAATTCCAGGATAAAGAACATTCCGGCGAACACACAGAATAGATATCTTGCCACGCGCCGTATCATGTTCATCACGCCCCCCTTATTGCCGCGTTCTTGACGTATCCGCGAAGGATCTCAGCCATCCTCTCGAGTTCAGCCTTTTCGTATGGACGTACATCCCTGAACCGCTCATCAAGCGTAATGATCGGACGGAACTGTTGAAGATAGTAGCTCCCCGCCCCTTTCACCAGTGGCCCTATCTCCCGGATATCATCCGCGTCTACGATCCCGGGCACACAGGTCGTCCGGAACTCATAAGGCACGGTAGACATCATCACCGTCCTTATGGTCCTCCATACATTCTCTTCCGCGTTCTTCACGCCAGTAGCCATCTGGTATTTCCCCGGCGACGTCTTGATATCAACTGCGATGTGGTCAAGCATGCGGTCCCTGAGAAGCTTCTCAACCGCTTCGGGCATATATCCGTTCGTATCAAGCTTTATCTTGAATTTAAGCGCGCGTATTTTTTTGATGAAGGCCGAAAGCTGTTTGTGGATCGTAGGCTCCCCTCCGCTTATTACCACACCATCTACCATCCCCTTGCGGAGGGCAAGGAACTCCAGCACATATTCTTCTGAACATTCAAACTTTTTTTCCAGGGACACCAGGTCGGGATTCTGACAATACCCGCACCGGAAATTGCATCCCTGAAGGAACACTACAGAAGCTATATTCCCCGGATAATCAACGAGCGACAGTTTCTGCAACCCGGCTATTATCATCTGTAAGCTCACAAGCAAGAGCGCCTATGTTGTATTTTTTCCTGTCAGCGAACTCGGCGGCTTTCCCCTTATTCCATGACTGCACCGGCCTGAAGAATCCGGTCACTCGGGAGAAGACCTCAACATCACATTTTCTTTCACTCATATCAAAACCTCCTTGTTCTCAGTTGCCGCCTCGTCCTTATGCTCATACGGACAGGTAAAATGTTCACCCGGGATATATCCATGTTCCGAACAGATAGTGAAGGACGGTGATATCGTAAAATAGGGTATGTGGTAATTCTCCGCTATCTTACGCACCAACCGTTTACACACTTCCGTATCGTCTATACGCTCGCCCAGGAAAATGTGGAACACCGTTCCCCCGGTGTACAATGTCTGCACCTGGTCCTGGTGATCTAGCGCGCCAAAAAGATCATCCGTATAGTTCACGGGAAGGTTAGAAGAGTTCGTGTAATAAGGCTCTTCCTTCCCCTGGGTCATTATCCCCGGATATTTCTCCCTGTCCATTTTTGCCAGCCGGTAGGTAGTTCCTTCCGCGGGGGTAGCTTCAAGGTTATAAAGGTGGCCCGTTTCTTCCTGGAACTCCACCATCCTCTGCCGTATGTAGTTCAGCATCTCCACAGCGAAGGCCGTGCCTTTTTCCGTGCTTATATCCTCGCCCAGCAGGTTAAGGCATCCTTCATTCACTCCAACCACTCCTATGGTCGAAAAATGATTGGCCCAGGCCGTACCTCGTCTTTTGCTTATATCCCCAAGGTAATGCTGGGAATAGGGATATAGCCCTTGGTCAGTAAGCTTCTCCAGCACCTTCCTTTTTATCTCGAGGGCCTCTTTTGATACCCGCATAAGCTCATCCAGGCCGTTGTAGAAATCCTCTTTGCCTGAAGATAGATACGCGAGACGTGGTATATTAAGGGTAACGACCCCGATGGACCCTGTAAGGGGGTTAGACCCGAAAAGCCCCCCACCTCTTTTACGTAACTCACGGTTATCAAGCCTGAGCCTACAACACATGCTTCTCGCGTCGTCCGGGCTCATGTCGCTGTTAACGAAATTCGAGAAATAAGGAATGCCGTATTTAGCCGTCATCTGCCAGAGAAGGTCAAGGTCGGGGTTATCCCAGTCAAAATCCTTGGTGATATTGTACGTGGGGATAGGGAACGAGAAGATCCTGCCTTTGGCGTCCCCTTCTATCATTACCTCGCAGAAAGCCTTATTTATAAGATCGGCCTCATGCTGGAAATCCCCGTATTTCTTATCCTTCAGGTCCCCGCCCACTATTACCGCCTCGTTCTTGAACGAGTCGGGGATGGTCATGTCCATAGTGATATTCGTGAACGGGGTCTGGAACCCTACCCTGGTAGGCACGTTTATGTTGAATATGAACTCCTGCATATACTGTTTCACCTGGCCGTAGTTAAGGTTATCGTAGTATATGAATGGCGCGAGTAACGTATCGAAATTTGAGAACGCCTGCGCGCCCGCGGCCTCTCCCTGCAACGTGTAGAAAAAATTGACTATCTGTCCGAGCGCTACCCGGAAATGTTTCGGGGGATTCGACTCGACCTTTCCATAAGCGCCCCCGAACCCTTTTGCCAAGAGATCCTTCAGGTCCCATCCGCAGCAGTAAGCGCTTATGGACCCGAGATCATGTATATGGATATCCCCCAACATATGTTTCTCCGCTATGTCTTTGGGATATATCCTGTCCAGCCAATATTTGTTCGAGACCGCGGTGGAAATGAAATTATTAAGCCCCTGGAGGGAATATCCCATGTTGGCGTTCTCTTTCACTCGCCAATCCTTCTGCTGTATGTAATTGTCGACCATGTTCACCGCGTCAGAAAGAAGAGCTTTGGTCTGGCGGAGTTTCGCGTGTTGTTCCCTGTAAAGTATGTATGCTTTAGCCGTCTTCGCGTGCCCGTTCTCGATCAGAAGTTTTTCCACAAGATCCTGTACGTTCTCGACCGTCGGGACCCTGTTACCTTTATATATGACCTCGAGAATGGATATCGCCTGCTTGGTTATGGCGAACGCTTTTTCCCGATCTTCTCCTCCTACGGCTTTTGCCGCGGCGAAAATGGCGTTATCAACTTTTTGCGGGTCGAACGGCTCCAGCCTACCGTCCCTTTTCCTGATGAATTTTATGTCCGATGAATACATGCTATTTCCTTTCCGCTTGAATGTATATTCAGTAAAAAATACCCCATTTACCACGCTCCTGGAAAGCGGGTAAAATATTAACTTAGCCCGTCAATGGGCCGATATGTTCCTTTCAAATAGATCAGTGCCGGAAGAGTGGGTCTATATTTCATCTTAATGGGAATGACTTTAAAATATGCCGTGTAAACCTGCCCAATCACGCTTTTTTCCTTTGCTGCCCTTACTTCTGTCCCGGGCTTTTCCCCGGAAGCATACTTATCGTTCCAGGTGCCGAGGCATTAGAGAAAATACCATATATTGCCCCCCTTGTCAAGAGCACAACTATATATAGTTAGCCGCAAAAAAGTTGGCTCTTTTGAACTTGACTCGTTTTTCTCCTGTTTTAAGGGGTCGCCGCGGGTTTTTCTGCGGCTTCGATATCCTATCATTCCGGATAAATTAAAGCAAGTTTTATCTTCACCGGACGAAAAAAAGGCGCGGACAGGATGCTTCCACGCCTTTCATTTCCCAGATAGACCATGTACTGTTATTTCTTTTTCGTGGCCTTTTTCGCGGCTTTTTTGACCGTTTTTTTCTTTGCGACCTTTTTTGCTCCACAACAGCAGGCTTTCTTCATTACACCCTCCTTATGTTGTTCCGTGCATCCTCATCAATAAGTCTCATAATCCTCATCCCTGTCGATATACCTATCCAGTTCATCGTCGGCAGCGCCATCGTCCGGGTCCTCTTCCAGATAATCATCTTCTTCGCTATCCCGATCTTTCCCGGGCTTCGCCCCGCCTTTCGATCTCAGCTTGAGAGGCTGTACGCTTACTATCTCCAGCTCGGCATCGCAACTGGGACAATAGAACATTTCGCCGTCCTCAGCATAGGGGTCGATCTCAATTATATCCCCGCATTCGGGACATTTCGTCGCTCTTGGTCTTCCCATTCCGCCTCCTTGAGGTCAAATCGTTCTATGCCGACATATACGTGACCGTCTTCTGGCCACCCTCTTCCTTGTACTCCACAAAAACCTCATCTCCCGCTTTCAAGTCCCCTATGGACGTTATCTCACTCAATTCCACATCCGGGGAAATTACGTACGCCTGGTCTTTTTCCTCCCCTGTCATATAATCGTTCTCTTTCAGGACAAGGCTGGTCCCCGAAACCTCGACTATAGTCCCATCCGCGTAACTGTAATCCGCCATATCCTGTGCCGCTTCCTGTACGGGTTCCTGGGAGACCTCGACCACTATCTCTTCCGTTTCTTGTGCCTGTAGCGATGTCCCGGACAGGGGCAATGCCGCGACAAGAAAAGCCACCAGAACAGCACCTAATGCCTTCTTCATTTTTTACCTCCGGTTATTTTTTGTTTTTTAAGACCAGTCCTTTTCAAGTCCTCCTTGAAGACCTCTACATCGGAAAGTCCTTTTATTATCGCGTTCAAAAGTTCCCTGTGCGCGTTCGTGGCTGGTTTGGCGAGAAAATACTTCACAAGGTTGCCTTCCCTCCTGTCGCGTACCACCCCCGTCAGGCGAAGCCTGGTAAGATGTTTTGAGATATTGGACTGTTTCTTCCCAAGAGCGTCGCAGAGTTCGGTAACGTTCATTTCCCTGGTATTTTTCAAAAGATGTATTATCCTGAGACGAGTGTCGTCCGCGAACGATTTAAGGATCTGCCTGGCCTTCCTGATCTTCATTCCCGGGTCACCTTTTCCCGTAATAGTTCTTTATGTACTTTATCGGCTCCTGTTCGAACTTTTTCGCGGCGTCAAGCGACGAGAACCAGTACCTTTTACCGTTATAAACGCGATATACCTTTTTGGAGGTCAGCTCCTGGCCCGTAACAAGACATTTCTTGTTCCCCGCGTCCGGGATGAACATGCTTCTCGCCTCGCTCGGTGTCTGGAACGATATGATCCCCAAAGATATAAAAGCAGCGGCCATAATGGACAAGACCATCACTTTCTTCTTCATAAGTCCCCCTTTTTCTGCGGCAGCACACGCACTATTATCCACTATATGACCATATGTTCATATAGTTTACTATCAATCCTAATAAAGTCAAGAGTCTGTCAAAGCCCGAGCATAGCGGCCATAAGAGCCAGGTAATCACAGATATGACGTGTAATGAGGAAGTTCTTGCGGGTATAATCCCGGGCATTTTCCCCGAGTTTTTCGGCTATTTCCGGGTTGTTCAATAAGTACCTTATCCTGAAAGCGCACCCTTCTACCGAATTCACGGTATATCCCGTACGCCCGTAAAGTATCTGGGTCATTATCCCCCCCACAGCACCACCAATAACAGGTTTTGCCTTCCACATGGCCTCGGCTACCGTAAGCCCGAAACCTTCTTTAGTGGATTTCTGCAGGATAACAGTGGCAGCTCTCTGAAGGGCGTTTATGGTCAAGTTAGCGTCCGGCGGCAGGTCCAACACGAATATATCTTCGTCGGACGAGGCAATATCCTTCACCGTCTTTAGTACCGCCATCCCCTCCGGATCATCCGTTGCCCCTCCCCCGGCAAGCACAAGACAGCAGTCGTCGTATCTTTTTACTACTTTATAGGCCTCTATCACTCCCACGGGATCCTTGAACTTATCGAACCTGGAGACCTGGAGTATCATTGGTTTATCCCCCGGAATACCGTATTTATGTGTTATGGCCTTTATTTCAGTATCGGTAAGGTCCCTGTTCTTATCGCTCAACGGATCTATGGATGGATATATGAGGAACTGAGGTATGGACAACCTCTGCGCGAACCCGGGAAGGGAAAAGATCGCGCCATCATATTTTTCCACATACTGTTTCAGGAAGTTCCATACTTTCCTCTGGGGGCGTGAAATATCTATATGGCATCTCCACACCCATTTTGATCCGGCGGGTTTTTGTTCGATAAAAGCCGCCGGCTGAGGATCGTGGATAACGGTAAAGTCCGCGTCAAGAGACAAGTTGGCCGCGTTCTCCGCGTTCACTTTCCTATATTCCTCATATCCCTCTTCGGGGATCCATGTAACGTCCCCCTGAAGCGTATTATGGAAGCTCTTGGTAGTGCTGTAAAAAAGTTCCGTTCCCTTGATGATCTCCCACCTGGCGTCTATCCCGAGTTCAGTGAAGATCGGGAGCAATCTTATAAGCATCTCAGCCACGCCTCCACCCATTTTCGTGGAATTCACGTGCAGGAACGACCGTCCTTTAAGCTTCTCGGCCAGGCAATATATCAGGTCCACTGTCCCCTCCGGGGCCACGGACCTGTAAGATGCCAGGGTAGGCTCGCCGCGCTTGATCACTTTTTCAGCTCTTTTTGGCATAGCTCCACGATCTTCCTTCTTATCTGTTCGAGACTGTACATATAGCAATCTATTTTTTCTATCTTATCCGCGAGCCCTCCGAGTCCCAGCACTTCCTCAAGCCATATCGAGAAATCACTCTTCCCTTTTTTTATCCTGATACGCGCTTCGAACATATGGAAATATATCGCGCTTGCGTGGATGCTGCTCAGCACCTTGATGAACTCATCAAGGCTCCCGGCCTTTTTCCCGGTCGGTACCTTAATGATACGCGATTTCATGAAATAAAAAGGTTCACCCTGTATGACCGCGGGCACGGTCCTAAGCGATGAGAGGTGCGCGTCCATTATATCGATGATCTCAGACCTGATCTCCTCTATCCCCTTCCCAGGGGCAGGAGTGATCGAGCCGAGCTTTTCCCCTAACACGCGGTCCCTTACCTGCAATACGGTCCAGTTCGCGAAATCGTTAGGGTATTGTCCTGACAGGTAAAAATGGCGGAGGAAATAACTATGAGTATGGTAGTAGATCGAATCCGCCGGGGCTTCCTCGATCATTTCCATAAGATGAAGCTCGTTGTCGGCTTTACGTCCGAGGAGCTCTTTTATTTCCAGGCATTCTATAAAATCGAATTCCTTCATCATTCTCCCAGACACTTAAATGATATCGCCGCTGTTCTTTTATTATAGTGGAAATGATCTCTTATTGTCAAACGCATCCCAGGAAATATCAGGCAAACCGCGTACTCAGGCAGCTCCGGCCACCATTACCAGCCGTGCTGAGTGAAAGACTCGACCTCTTTGTCTATAAGGTCTTTTTTCTCTCCGGGCATTTCAACGAATGAGGCGGCCAATTCAAAGGCCCCGGTACCCGGCATATCCTTTACCCGTATCACTTTGCCTATACACTCAAGTGGAGGCATCCCCTTAACGACATTAAGCTTTATATCCACAAGCGACCCCTTCAGGAGAGGACCATCATGATAAAAACGTGCTCCTCCCGCCCCGATGTCGGCTAAAGGCACCACGTCCCACATGGCGCTTTTCCACCCGGCCCTGTTCCCCGCGTACTGCCGGAGGAACATCTCTCCCGGACGCTTAATGCGGCTACATGTCCTTCTCTCTATGCCTTTATACATATGCCTCCGTTACCATATCCCCAGTGTTTTAATAGTATTAGTATATACTGCTATATACCACGAATACAAGGCCATCCGGGTTTTTTATTTGTCGCACTTGCTTTCATCTGGTACTTTTGGTATTATTGGAAAAAATCAACTGTTACCAACATAAAAAAGAAAGGATGTACCATGGCTTACAAAATAACCGATAAATGCGTTGCCTGCGGTGCGTGTAAACCGGAATGCCCGGTAGAAGCCATAAGCGAAGGCGAACCCATTTACATCATAGACCCTGAAAAATGCATTGATTGCGGCGCGTGCCAGGCCGTGTGTCCCGTACAGGCCATTGAGAACTAAAGACCATATCCAACAAGAACGCCCGGGGGGACCTCTCCCGGGCGTTCTTTATTTCCAGAGCACAAGATTTAATACCCCCCCGACCGTAAGCGCGGTCACCAGCATGATACCAACTGATCTTATCATATCCTTTATTCCCAGTTCCCGTATCATCACTGTGAATGTGGCCACACACGGGAAATAAATAGTAAGTATGGTACATGCTATGACCAGCTGCCGCGTTGAAAGATCCAGCGGCCCCAGCATGCCTACCGCTACATCCTTGCGAAGAAAGCCTATCACCATCGCCGAAATAGTGCCCTCAGGCAGGCCCCAGAGATCCCTGAATACGGGAGCTAACACCGTGGCGAATACATCCAACACCCGGAACATATATAACAGGTTTACCAGTAGCACCCCCCCGAGCACCATCGGTAACGCTTCTTTCATAAAACCGGATATCCTCATCCACAGTTTTTTAAGCACTGGTCCGATCTGCGGCATTCGGTATGGGGGGATCTCCCATAAGATCTCGGGACTCGCGCCTTTCATGACACGGTTAAGGATAAGCCCCTTGACCACCATAAGCACGAAGAGTATCCCGAAAATGAGCGCAACATACTTGCCCCCGCGTTCTCCCACGAGACCAACTATCATGGCTATCTGCGCCATGCATGGGACCGTTATGGCCATAAGCGTCGCGGCAATGAACTTCTCCCGCCTGTTCTCGAGAAGCCGCAATGCCATGGCTCCGGGGACGTTACACCCCAGCCCCAGTATCATCGGTACTATCGCGTACCCATGAAGCCCGATCTTGTGCATGAAATTATCCACCTGTGTCGCCAGGCGAGGCAAGTATCCCGAGTCCTCAATAATGCCAAGAACGAAGTAGAAACTTATTATATATGGCAATACCGCCGCCAGGGGCACATACAAACCTGTTGTCAAGAGACCGAAAGACGAGCCGAAATCTATTTTCCCGTCAACAAGCCCCCCGATCATGATCTCCCTCAGGACACCGCTGCCTAACACGCCGTTCAGCCAGTCCACCACCCTTATCCAATATTGTTCGAACAATGGGTCGAGAACATAATAAATAAGATTTTCCGCTATTGCCCTTATCAGGAGGAACGAAAGGTAAAGCACCACCAGGGCGACGGGCAATCCCGTAACGGGACGCGTCGTTACTTCTTCGAGCGCTTCCAGGACCGTATGATGGTGATGATGCAGTATTTGCGTTCCGCTTATTATCTCCCCGGCTCTTTTCCACTTTTCTTCCCGGGAGAGAACTTGTCCTCTGGCCGGGATACCCTGACGTATCCGCTCGACCAGGGCCTTGATCCCTTCCCCGGTTATCCCGCATGTAGTGACCACCGGGACACCCAGCATCTCCTCGAGCCTGCCCGTATTTATTTCAATGCCTTTATGTCTGGTCTCATCCCACATGTTCAGGGCTACCACCACGGGCTTGTTCTTCTCTATGAGCTCAAGCGTAAGGAATAGCCCTCTTTCCAGGTTCGTAGCGTCGAGAACGTTCACGATGATATCCCCGCTACTTATAAGCCCGCACGCCACTTCGTCAGCGCGGCATAACGGGTCGAGATTATACACACCGGGGACGTCCATCAGCACCCCGAACTCTTTATCCGAAAGTTTCATCCTTCCCTGGCTGAATCCCACGGTAGTTCCGGGGTAATTGGATATAGTGACCTTCGCGCCGGTAAGACGCGAAAATATAGCGCTTTTACCGACATTGGGGTTCCCCATGAGGAGTATTTTCTTTTCGTGATCTTCCATATTATTCTTCCACCATTATCCTCTTTGCCATACCATGCCCTACCGCCACTTTTGTCCGGTCCACCATGATAGTGACCGGCCCCTTCCAGAAATGGGCACTGAGTTTCGTGATGTACTTACCCGGCCTTATGCCAAGCGCTTCTAACCTGGCTATGGCATTATGTCCCCCGTTTATCTCTATAACGCGCGCGCGTTTCTTATTGTCAAGCTCTGTAAGGTCCACTTATTTCCCTCTTTTCTTTATCTTCCCGGGCTCCAACCCTCTCAAAAAAGCCGTCAATCGCTCGAACGTCTTCTGGCTTATAGAATGTTCCATCCCGCACGCGTCCTTTTCCGAAAGGTCCCTGTCCAGTCCCAGGACCTTATGAAGGAACCCCACCAGCATATCGTGTTTTTCCCGGATCTCCCCGGCTATTTTTTCCCCTTTACCGGTAAGTTCCACACGGCCGTATTTTTCATGCACTATAAGGCCTCGGTCCACAAGCACGGACAGGGCGCCCGTAACGCTTGGTTTTTTCACATCCATCACGCGACTTATATCGCTCACCCGCGCGGTCCCTCCTTCTCTTTTCAACGTAACTATGGCTTCGAGATAATCCTCCATGCTCGAAGTTAGCCTAGCACTCCCGCCTGACGCCATCTTTCCTCCCCTAGTGTTCTTTTCAATGGATATGTTAGGTAAGACTAACATATCCTGCGGAAAATGTCAATAACTGGGGTATGTTCGGGTAAAAACGGGCAGGATGCCTGTGTGTCCGCCAAGCCCGGCTTAGGAGGTGGTCCTGTCCTCAGGAAATACAATACAGCCGGTTCTCTTCAACCTTGTAATACAAAGGCGCGACCTTTATCTTCGGATATCTTTTGCTTAACCGAACGGCCTCACTGACGATGAAATCCAGTTCGTTCCCTATCTCGTGCATCAGGACAAGGTTCATAAAATGTTCCTCTGCCGCGTCCTTGGTCCATCCTGCCCGTTCGACAAGTCCGTTAATGAACTTACGTTTCTTCGATATAAGATTGGTCATCCCGCAATTATTGTGCGCGATGAGCGCTATATGCCCGACCTCACCTACGGCTATCGCGTAGGAGACCTTGAACGCGCTGTACCTCAGGTTAGCGCCTCCGGAACGTATTATATACGCGAAATTCTCGGGGATATGCAGGTGCTTACGATTATCCATACACATGCCTATTAAAAGCTCGGCATCGGAGTATGTTTTGAACGGCTTGTCGAGATTGTGGTACTCCAACAATAACCCTATGGGAGTATTGCGGTATTTTTTTGGTATATC
>JAQUQS010000033.1 GCA_028715965.1 Candidatus Omnitrophota bacterium
AAAATGGGGTGAGCGATGGGATTTGAACCCACGACCACCTGAGCCACAGTCAGGCGCTCTACCAGCTGAGCTACGCTCACCTCCGGAACTTTTAGTGAGTTATTATTCTATTTACTATCTATAGTTAAGTCAATAGAAAACGTGCCTGAGGCCGGACCGCCCTAATTCTCGCCTCTCCTTATCTTGCAGGCCATTTCCCCCTGTGTTATACTTTACACATCATGAAAGGCCTTATTCGCAAATTATTGCTTTTATCGGCGCTTATCCCGGTCATAATATATTTTGTATTATCTATATATGGCGACGAGATAACCGCTCGTCTGAAAACCCGTCTGGAGAACGAGATAATGACGGTTATCGGGCTTACGGCCAGCATCAAAGACCTGGACCTATCTCTCTCGCGCGGCATGACCATGTATGACGTGGATATCCTTGATAAGGATACAAAAGTATGCACTATCAACGAGATAACACTTATGCCAGATATCCCACATTTACTTAAAGCCCACAGGCTCAAATATCTTATACACCTGACCGGATTCAAAAAAAAGGATATATCATGCGACCTGATCTTTGAGGTCTATTCCGGGGAAATGCCGGACCTTAATAGTCTTTACGGGCAGCATTTCATCGAATCCGTATACGTGATAGATGGCGAATTTTCATACCGGGACCTTAAATTCAGCAGCATATGCGGCAGAGCCGACCTTGATACTAGTGGCATTTCCAACGCAAAAATGCATTTTATATTCGCGGGAACACCGTACATCGCCCACTACATGCCGCGTCCAGAGGAATTCTCCGGTTTTGATATTTCCCTGAGATCCAAAACCCTTACGCTTACCGGCAGCATGATCCCGGACAATAGCGACCTTATACTAAAAGAGTTCAATGGGGTATTTGCGGGTATACTTTTTACTTTCGACGGGGTGCTCAAGGATATCGGCACTGATACCATTTCGGGTTACGGCAAAGCTGAGGCCGAACTGGACCTCACATCTATACCTGAACTGATCGGCACTTTCGTATCGGTACCTGACAACATCCCTTTATCCGGCAAGATAAGGACCATCGTGGATATAAGTGGCGCCGGCATGTCGTTGACCGAATATACCGTAACGGCCGAAATATCCGCGACTGGCATGTCCATGGGCAACATAGGGATAAAGGACATGTATGGCAAAATAGACATACGTGAAGGGCGTCTTACATCACAAACACTTAGGGCCAGCATATGCAAGGGCGAGCTAAAAGCCCAGATCGCCGTGGACCTGACAGATAAAGACCTTCCCTTTTCCCTGCTCTTCGACGCTTCAGGCATCAACTATGGTACTCTTATATCCGATTTATCCCCGGACGAACCCGGCGTTTCCGGTCGGCTGGAGGGTACTCTTGATCTGCAGGGATATGCCACGTCCACCCCTTCCCTTGTTGGCAAAGGCAGGTTGGATATTTATGACGCGGACCTGGGAACAATGCCTATACTCACACCGTTCCTTGGCGAAATATACGCCGCCCTGCAGGATACTATCCCGGGTTTCCGGAAGACCATCATCAACAGGGCATATGCCGACCTTACCATAAAGAACAAGCGGATCTTCACCAACGATCTCACATTGCAGGGAGACACAATATCTATCATCGCTCACGGTTCCGTAGGTTTCGATGGAGGTTTGGACCTCGTCTTCGAGAACAAGATAACCGGTCCATCCGAAGAGGAAGAAGACTGGCAAACGACCCTAAGGAATACTATAGTCAATCTGGGTAAAATGATAAGCAGGACCCATCTACGAGGGACCCTGAAAGATCCTAAGTGGACGATAAAATAGCGTTACCCCTATCCTTCAATACTCTTCTAGTCAGGAAGAACGTCCCATTTTAGCGTATTTGGTTATTTCTTTTCTTACCTTTTCTAAAGCCAAGGCCCTGTGGCTTATCGCGTTCTTTTTTGCCGCCGGCATTTCCGCGAAGGTTTTGTTGTACCCGTCAGGCAAGAACAATGGATCGTATCCAAACCCGCTCTTGCCCCTGGGTTTTTCCCTGATCGCACCGCTTATTTCCCCTTCAAAAGTACCGAGAAGGACCCCGCCGGCGGCAAGAGCTATATGACATACGAACCGGGCCTTTCTTTCCTCTTGCGGTACTTTTTCCATTAATTTCAATAATTTATCGTTATTTTCCACGTCCGTAGCGTTCTTCCGGGCGAACCTTGCGGAACGTACGCCAGGTTTTCCTCCCAGCGCTTCTACCTCAAGACCGGAATCATCCGCGAGAACAAGTCCATTGAAGAACTTTGATGTCGTAACAGCCTTTTTGACCGCGTTCTGCCTGAACGTCTTACCATCTTCCACTATGTTCGGCGGAGTGGTTCTTATATCACTGAAATTCTTTATGTTTATATCTTCGAAATCCTTTAAAATCTTCCTGAGCTCATCCCTTTTCTTGGGATTATGAGTGGCTATAAGAATATCCATGCTCAAAATGACCCCCTCAACGCTTTTTTCTGTTCCTTGAACACTTTTTTGATCCCCTTCTCCGCAAAGCCCAGGATATCACCGAATTGAGCGGCTGTGAAAGGTTCCCTCTCAGCCGTACATTGCACCTCGACGAACCTTCCGTTACCCGTCATTACTATGTTAGTATCAACATCGGCACGTGAATCCTCATCATACGTAAGATCAAGATATGCCTCCCCATCCAATATCCCAACACTTACGGCCGCTATCTGGTCTTTGACCGGTATCCTGTTTATCTTGCCGGCATCACTCAGCCGCTCCATTGCCAGATATAAAGCGATAAAACTCCCGCTTATACTCGCGCATCGCGTACCTCCGTCCGCCTGGATAACATCAC
This sequence comes from Candidatus Omnitrophota bacterium, assembly GCA_028715965.1. Lineage (NCBI taxonomy): Bacteria > Pseudomonadati > Candidatus Omnitrophota > Candidatus Omnitrophota bacterium. The sequence continues at coordinate 2,854 of JAQUQS010000033.1, forward strand.
AATCAAGCCATACCGTACGTTCTCCCAGGGCCGACATATCGACAATACTACGAAGCGCCCTGCCAATAAGTCTTTGCACCTCATGAGTCCGCCCGGTCTTTTTTCCCTTGGAGGATTCCCTGGGAACTCTCGTCTGACATGACATCGGGAGCATGGAGTATTCAGAAGTTATCCACCCGGTACCCTTGCCTTTAAGGAACGGCGGGACACCATCGTCTACGCTTGCCGTGCATATGACCTTCGTGTCCCCGGTGGAAAAAAGACACGACCCGTGCGCGTGTTTGACATAATCTACCTCTATCGAAATATTCCTGATCTCATCCCTTTTCCTACCGTCGGCTCTCATGATATTCCTTTCAAAGGTCAAATCTTTCGTAAATATATCCCCCGTTACCATCACAGGCGACTATCAGCGGCATTTTCTCTACCACCAACTCGTGTATGGCTTCAGGACCCAGATCCGCGAACGCCACTACCTTGCACGAAATGACCTTGCTGCTTAAATATGCCCCGGCCCCGGCCGGGGCTACAAAATAGACCGCTTTATGTTCCGCCACACCCTTGATCACCTCGCGGGAACGCGTCCCTTTGCCGATCATGCCCTTAAGACCTTTTTCCAGGAGTGGAACAGTGAACCCGTCCATACGGCTCGAAGTGGTCGGGCCACAAGACCCTATCACACCGCCGGTCCCGGGTGTTGGTCCGCAATAATATATGATCTCTCCTTCTATATCTATAGGCAGTTCCTGACCTTTTTTCAGTAGTTCACACATCCTGAGATGGGCCTGGTCCCGGGCCGTATATATACGCCCTGACAGCGACACTTCGTCGCCTGCTTTTAATTCCCCGACCGTGATCTGGTCCAAGGGAACATTGATATCGATGACCTGTCCCATAATATGATCCTTCACCATTAAATTTCAGTCGTAGCCGTCCTCAAGGCATGACACGAGAGATTGACAGCCACGGGAAGACCCGCGATATGTGTCGCCGCGGCCTCTACATTGACCCCTATCACCGTAGATGAGCCGCCAAGACCCATTATCCCTATATCAAGCGCGTTAGCCCCCGATCTTATCCTGGTCTCGATATCCGCCAGATGACTTGCCGCATTAGGCCTGTCTATTTTCCTCAACAGGGCTTTCTTCGCCAGATACGCGCAATATTCCATTGTTCCGCCTATCCCTACTCCAAGAATATATGGCGGGCACGCGTCGGGTCCGGCAAGTTTTACGGTTTCGACACAAAAATCCACTATCTCCCCTACACCGCTGGTGGGTTTCAACATACCGATACGCCCTTTATTCTCGCTTCCAAAACCTTTTGGCATAACGGATATCTTAACAGTGTCTCCCGGAACTATCTCCACATGCAGGATTGCCGGTATGTTCGATCCTGTATTTTTCCTGATCACAGGATCCCCGACTACGGACATACGAAATCCATACTCTTTATACGCAAGCATAACTCCTTTATTTACAGCATCTTGCATGTTTATGCCGCACACCGATACGTTGTCCCCGATCTCGATGAACACACACACAAGACCCGTGTCCTGGCATATCGCTATTTTTTTGTCCCTGGCGATCGTCGCGTTATCAAGCAAGACCTTGACCATACGACGGGTATGTTCCCCCTGCTCTTTTTCTCCGGCAAGAATTTCCAGGGCCCGGCTAATATCATCCCGTATGATGATATTAGCTTCCAGACAAAGTCTCATTACGGCACTCTCGATATCTGTTCGCGATATAGCCCGGCACGTCATAAGGCGACCTTCTTAGCTGATATATATTCTCCCAGGAAAAATCTGGCCGTACGATCAAATCCCGTTGGGTCATCACTTACAAAACACTTGATCCTGCCTTTTTTGCGGGGAAAACATCCTAATCCGTTGTCTTTTATTATTTTTTTTACTTCTTTCGCCACAGCCGAAGATGAGTCAATAAGAACAATATCATGCATGGTATCCGCTATGGTCTTCCTTAGCAGAGGATAGTGTGTACATCCGAGTATAAGCGTATCCACTTTCCTTTTCCTCATGGTCTTCAGGTATTTTTCCGAGACCATACGCGTTACAGGATCAGATGTCATCCCGTTCTCAACAAGAGGTACGAACAAAGGACAAGCCTTAGTGTACAACTTGGCCCTGGGAGAAACTCTCCTCAGCTCCCTTTCATACGACCCGCTCAATATGGTCGAATTGGTACCAATAACACCGATCTTGTGGTTTTTCGTGGCTTTGACCGCTTCTTTCACCCCCGGAACAATGACCCCTACGACAGGAAGGCGATAAGCCCGTTTGAGGAACGTAAGGCTTAGACTGGACGCGGTATTACAAGCTACGACCGCCATTTTTATATCTTTTTTCAAAAGGAAACTCATTATCTCCGACGTGAACCTGGTTATTGTTTCCTTGGACTTGTTCCCATAAGGGACCCGGGCCGTATCCCCGAAATAGATAATATCCTCACCTGGCAAAAGCTTCCTTATGCTTCTCACTGCCGTAAGGCCCCCCACTCCGGAATCAAATATCCCTATAGGCCTGTTGTCATATTCCATAATACCTCTCCAGAACATCCTATGCGATCCCACCGGCCAGCCCTATCAACAAACGCTCGACCGCCATATCAGCCGGGATCACCCCTGTTTTTATATCAATATCCGCGGCAAAGATCATCTCAACCCATTTCCTTATCTTTCCCTCGGAATATTTTGCGAGGTCATTTACAACTCTTTTGATCTGCCACACAGGTCTTCCCATATCCCTTGCTATACCCTCGGTGCCGACGCCTTTACTCTTCAGCAGAAAGACCCTCTGTATGGTCCGCGCATACCACGCTACGTATCCTATGATCTCTTCCGGACGCCTCTTTTTATCATACAGGTCGTTCACTACACGGAAGATCCTGCCCGCATCTTTCCTGTTTATGGCGTCAACTAACTGGAATATATCCTCGCTAACACTCCGTCCCACAACGGTCTCGACATCTTCAGCGCTTATTTCTTTCCTCTCGCCAACATAGCAGACCAGCTTCTCCAGCTCGTTCTTTATATCCGAAGCCTCAGTGCCCTTAAGTTCAAGCATAAGATCTACGGCGCTTGGCAATATCTCCATTCCTTCTTTCCTGAAAAACCCACGTATCCAGCTTTTCATGGTCTCCTTGTCGGGAGTGCCAGCCTTTATCAGATTAATGTGTTTTTCGATCTTCCTGTAATTCTTGTTTGAAGAGAATGCGGCATTAACTACCAGGATAAGGATAGAACTTTCGTGCGGCTTCGCGAGATATGACGCAATTATGTCCCAGGACTCCTGAGAGAGGTCCTGTGCTTCTTTTACGGCTATTACTCTCCTGTCGGAGAGAAAAGGCATCGTTCCCAAGGCGTCCGATATATTTTCCATATCCCCGGGGCCGAACACGGAATAATTAAGCTCCTTATCCCCCCCGGAAAGATACTTATCCCGGATCTTTTCGCGTTCACGATCCCTTATGTAAACATCATCGCCTATTATAAGATAATTGTCAGCCATTTTTTGTAAGATCGTACGCAGGTGGGGAGAAAAAAACAGGCCCGGCCGTTACCAGTCTTCGACCACGCGTTCAACTATCCTGTCCGCGAGATCCTTTACTGTTTTCCCTATAGCTGTTTCTTCGGATTCGGCATTGGGACCGACAACCGTATAGCTATATCTTCCCATAAAGGATCTTTCCTTCCACAGGACTTTCCCGGTCTTGTTATCACTTAAAGCAATATCAGCATATATCTGCATCCGGAATTCCTCGACATCCCTACGGTCATTATCTTCCTGGTCCTCGTTATAACTAAGTGGGTACTGCCGAAAGTCCACCAGTTCCCCCGTCAAGATAAGATCAGCGTTATCGCTGCTTTTTATCTTTAACGCCCCGTCAAAAATGAACTCCTGGATAACGGCTTTAGTGATATCTATCTCCAGTCCCGGGCGATACGAATAACTCGCTCTTTTGTCGGACACATCACCGGAAGCGCCTATTTTGTTCTCGAAATTATCGACATGTATGGAGTCCTGTCCCGCCGGCAGTATGGATCCGTACTGATACCCACAGCCCGAAAAAAGTACGCACTGCGCCAGGAACAACGATACGCCCATAGCCGATATTTTACGAAAAAACATTAATTACCGATCCTTTTTTCCAAATTCATTATTTTCTGCCCCGCGTACTCCGCCGCGGGAGTCCCCGGGAATTTACCGCTTATCTCCCTGTAATACATAAGAGCGCTTGTATATTGTTTCTGACGCTCGTAAAACTCCGCTATCTGCAATTCGCTGTCCGCTTTCCTGGCATTAAGCTCATCAAGCACCTTGTTCGCTTCTGCCGCTATAGCCGGGATAGGCGTGGTCTCCGATATCTGCTTGAATTCCTTTAGCGCCTTTTCGGTCTCCTCCTGGTCATACTCAGGATCAAGGGAGGCCTCGTATCTTGTATACGCCAACTGGTATTTGGCCTCTTGGACAAAAGTACTTTGCGGGTAATCCTTTATCAGCCGCTCATATGATTCCATCGCTTCCTTATACTTCTTCATCCTGCGGTAGCATTCAGCCATCTGCATTATCGATCTATCGGCATATGGGCCGAAAGGGCTGTTGTCGACTATCTTTGCGTATATCTCCACGGCCCTGTCGATCGATGTGGACAACTCAAGGTCCATGAGCTTCGAGGTATCCTTGCTCTGGAATATGTTGGCTATATTGTATTCACGCTCAACTATCTCATCCAGCCTTTTGGTATATGGGTAGTTGTCAATGGTCTTCTGGTATTGTTGGTACGCGAAAAGGTATTTAGCGGCTTCCTCGTATGATCTACCCGCGTAATATTGCGCTTCCGGGGCCAATTCTGAATCGGGATAACTTCTTGTAAGCCTTACGAACTCTTCTGCGGCCCGGTTGAAATCCCCTTGTTTATAGAAGTACATCGCCCATTCATACTGCTCTCTAGGCGTATCCTTGACGGCATATTTAGGATTCTCGAATGTTTTGCTTTTTGGGGTCCATATCCAGAAAGCAGCCGATTCTTCAACACATAAGTTCAAGAAAAATATCACTGCTATCAGGGCTAAAGTAAAATATCTCTTTTTGATCGCCATAATTATAATTATATATAAGTGTTAAAGTTTCGATCTGATACGACGGTTTTTACATTCTATACTATAATATCCAGCATTGTCAATCTCAAAGGTATATTGACCGTCTTGATCTGGGAAAAGCGTGTAACTCAGGCAACATTCCCTGGTTCGGCATTTTTCGTGAAACTGGCCGTGTTACTCTCCGGCTCGTTATAGAGAGTAAGGCTGTTCACATATTCCGAAACCAACTCTTTGTCCTGGCGGGAGATCTCAAGGAACTGGTTACCTATCTCATAATCGGTCCCTGATGGGAGCTTCCGTATCCAAGCCACTTTTGAAATAGCTTTTACCGGCTTATTGAACATCGGCATGTCCAATTCAAGCAACAACCGGCAGGCTCTGGACACGAACTCAGGAGCCCTGAAACGTACTCCACCTTCGCTCAGGTTCTTGGTGATAGTTCCAACTCCTGATTCTCCTGGAGAACCACCTATCTTACGGTACTTCACTGGAATGTGTGTAGTTACCCTTTCAAATCGCCTATTGTCGGTATGATTCTCCATAACTACCTCTTTTTTGTTTAATCTCTTTTTCCCCTGTTTCCCCGGTTAACAAACACTACATATATGTATTTACAGGAACTGCACCACAATAGTTAAAAAATGAAATAGCTAATTACAATGTAATTTTACCATATAAAAATCGCATTGATAAACTTTAAAAATTAACTTTTTTTTTACTTACGATGTTCCCGGTTACGACAAGAGACAATTTTGCCTTATTTTCCTTAAAAATAAGGCCTTTACGGCCTGGGATCCCCTTACTAATCCAATATCTCTTCCACATTTATACCGATCCCTCCATCCATCGCAGTGCTTTGCACTGTCTGCGACTCCCTGAGAGTATCGACATATTTGAGGAAAAGTTCTTTGTCATTCTTTGACATCTCAAGGAACTGGTTACCAACTTCATAATCGTTGCCGGTCTCGTTCTTCTTTATCCAGGCAACCCTAGAAATAGCCTTAACAGGCTTTGCCAGCATTGGTATATCCAGCTCCAAGATCAGCCTGCACGCCATTGACACGAACTCCGCGGTCCTGAACCTGATACCGCCAGAACTGACGTTTCGTGTTATGGACGCGGACCCGACGACCCCGGCCCCGTCTTTAAGGCTATGATACCTTAAAGGCAGGTTCATCTTGACCCTTGAGCATCTTCTCTGTTCTTCATCAAACTTCACGTTATTTCCCTCCATTTTATTTTTTATCGGTTGATCTTCTCTTTTTCCTCTAGAACTATCGTATACTGTCTTTTAAAGAACTCGACTTTCTGCATGAACCCGGCCATCGGGTCGTTCTCGACGACCATGCATTCACCGTTCTTTTCCACCACACTGGCCATGGGGTTGAATGATGATACCGGCATCAAGGTATCCGTGCCCTTGAAATAGTCCATCTCCACGGACTGTCCCGTGAAATTCGACCTGTTACTTCTCTGTGCATCCTGCATCGAGAGCACTTCGCTGATATCAACACCTTTGATCGTGGAACCACCGGAGGCTTCATCCCCTTCTTCCGTATCTTCCTCAGGCGCCGCTGCTAATGCCGCCTCCATTTGCGGGCCTGCGGACATCTGGGATGACGGGAGCGCGCTTTCGTCCCAAGGCATAAGGTCCGGCGTCCCGGAAGAAAGGTTCGGATAGGTGATATCATTCCCCTCCGAGTCCCTAAGCCCTATCTGTGAAGTGGAGTTCTTTACATACTGGCTGTTCTCCGATGTTCCCCAATTCCACGGTTGAGAAGCATCGAACATTGCGTACAAATGCCACTTCTCGTCATTTTCGTCATACTTAACAACAGCCGCTTCTCCCGGCAATTGCACGAAAGCTTTCGCCACGTCACTGTAGTAGTAAACGGTACCGTATATCCACCAGTTCTGGTAGTTATACTGCGGGTTATCATCATATACCGGGCGGACGAAATCACCCTCGAACTCCGTCGTACGGTCACCTTCCTTTTTCCTGACACCGCTTACCGTACTTCCGTCGTAATAATACTCATATGTAGCGACTTTGGTCCCGTTAGCGGCATACTCTTCCATTATGCCGACCTTGTCGGTGCTTCCCCAATAAGCCGTATAAACGTACCGGGAACCATTTCCCAGCGTTTTTTCTCTTATGCGCCCGTTACCCGTACCGTTGAAGTTCTCGTCATAATAGACATACTCAGTACCGTCCGAGGTCTGTTTCGTATATATCCTGCCGCTATCGTAATAGGTGTATTCCTCATTCGCGACATGGTCGTATTTCCTGACAAGCTTGTCTGACGAATCATATTCGTACTCGTTAACAAGCGTCGTCCACCTATCGCTGTATGTGTACACTATCCTGGCCTGGTCGCCGGATCCCGTGTATACAATACTGAACGTGAGTTCGCCAGCCGAGTTTGCGCTGGCCCTCTCCATGGCGTCCAACCTGCCGTATCCCAGACCGTTATAATTCTCGTCCTTATAATGGTACTGCACGTTGCCACCTGTATCAGGCGTGTCAAGTGTTTTGGATTCAAGCCTGCCTGAGGCATAATAGGTGTATTCCTCCCCGGCCACGTAGTCTTTCTTCCTTATAAGCGTACCTGACGCGTTATACTCATAGATCGTTACCATGTTACTGAAACCTGTATCCGAGTACGCATATACATACTTGGTCTTGCTCGCGTTCGGCACCTCATGATACGTATAGCTGAACATGAGTTCGCCAGCCGCGTTCGCCGTAGCCCTCTTGGATACGTCCATCCGGCCATATCCCTGTCCGCCGAAGTCCTCGTCCATATAGTGGTAATATATGTTGCCTGACGCGTCCGCTACCGGCAGCGTCTTCGTCTCCATCAGGCCGTCGCCGTAATACGTGTATATCGTACCGTCGGCTTCCGTCTTCTTTACGATCACCCCGCCCGAGGTGTATTCATACGCCACTATAAGGGCTCCGCCCGCGGTATACTCGTTTATGTACTTCGCCT
>JAQUQS010000034.1 GCA_028715965.1 Candidatus Omnitrophota bacterium
TGTACACCCAGAACGAATGGGGCGAGGACCAGCTCGTCACCACTATTGACAAAAAAGGAGTGGTCACGACGTACACTTATGACGCTGAAGGGTATATGTCAAGCGCCAGCCAGGACAAAGGCGACTATCATGTAGCGGACATCGTCTACAAGCTCCTGAACGGTGAAGAGGTCATCGATACCATAACCGACCGCAAGGGGAAGGTCACCAATTATGAGTATGATGGGAACAACCTGATCGGCACTAGTTCGAGTGATGGCTCAAGCGCCGTATACACCCAGAACGAATGGGGCGAGGACCAGCTCGTTACCACTACCGACAAAAAAGGCGTAGTTACGACTTACTCCTATGACACGAACGGGTACATGGCCTCAGCCAGCCAGGACAAAGGCGACTATCATGTGTCGGACATACTCTACAAGCTCCTGAACGGTGAAGAGGTCATAGACACCATAACCGACCGCAAGGGCAAGGTCACGACTTACCAGTATGACGGTAACAACCTCTCCGGCACTTCTTCCACCGACGGGTCGAGCGCCGTATACACCCAAAACGCGTGGGGCGAAGACCAGCTCGTTACTACCACCGATAAAAAAGGCGTAGTTACCACCTATACCTATGACACGAACGGATACATGGCTTCGGCCAGCCAGGATAAAGGCGACTACCATGTGTCGGACATACTCTACAAGCTCCTGAACGGTGAAGAGGTCATAGACACCATAACCGACCGCAAGGACAAGGTCACGACTTATGAGTATGATGGGAACAACCTGATCGGCACTAGTTCGAGTGACGGCTCAAGCGCGGTGTACACGCGGAACGCGTGGGGTGAGGACCAGCTTGTCACTACCACTGATAAAAAAGGCATTGTTACGACCTACTCCTATGATACGAACGGATATATGGCCTCAGCCAACCAGGACAAAGGCGACTACCATGTGTCGGACATACTCTACAAGCTCCTGAACGGTGAAGAGGTCATAGACACCATAACCGACCGCAAGGGCAAGGTCACGACTTACGAGTATGACGGGAACAACCTGATCGGCACTAGTTCGAGTGACGGCTCAAGCGCGGTGTACACGCGGAACGCGTGGGGTGAGGACCAGCTCGTTACCACTACCGACAAAAAAGGCGTAGTTACGACTTACTCCTATGACACGAACGGGTACATGGCCTCAGCCAGCCAGGACAAAGGCGACTATCATGTGTCGGACATACTCTACAAGCTCCTGAACGGCGAGGAGATCATCGATACCATAACCGACCGCAAGGGGAAGGTCACGACTTACGAGTATGATGGGAACAACCTGATCAGCACTAGTTCGAGTGACGGCTCAAGCGCTATATATACCCAGAACGAATGGGGCGAGGACCAGCTTGTCACTACCACCGATAAAAAAGGCGTCGTCACGACCTATTCGTATGACGCTGATGGCCATATGGCAAGTGCCAGCCAGGATAAAGGCGATTATCATGTGTCGGACATAGTCTACAAGCTCCTGAACGGCGAGGAGATCATAGATACCATAACCGACCGCAAGGGCAAGGTCACGACTTATGAGTATGATGGGAACAACCTGATCAGCACTAGTTCGAGTGACGGCTCAAGTGCTATATATACCCAGAACGCGTGGGGCGAGGACCAGCTCGTTACCACTACCGACAAAAAAGGAGTGGTCACGACGTACACTTATGACGCTGAAGGGTATATGTCAAGCGCCAGCCAGGATAAAGACGAGTATCATGTGGCTGACATACTCTACAAGCTCCTCAATGGCGAAGAGGTCATCAATGCCATAACCGACCGCAAGGGTAAGGTCACGACTTATGAGTATGATGGGAACAACCTGACCAGCACTAGTTCGAGTGACGGCTCAAGCGCTGTATATACCCGGAACGCGTGGGGCGAGGACCAGCTTGTCACTACCACCGATAAAAAAGGCATCGTTACGACCTACTCATATGACACGAACGGGTATATGGCCTCGGCAAGCCAGGATAAGGACGGCAAACATATAGCCGATATAGCCTATAAACTTCTGAACGGTGAAGAGGTCATAGACACCATAACCGACCGCAAGGGCAAGGTCACGACTTATGAGTATGATGGGAACAACCTGATCAGCACTAGTTCGAGTGACGGCTCAAGTGCTATATATACCCAGAACGCGTGGGGCGAGGACCAGCTTGTCACTACCACCGATAAAAAAGGCATCGTTACGACCTACTCATATGACACGAACGGGTATATGGCCTCGGCCAGCCAGGACAAAGGTGACTATCATGTTGCGAACATAGTCTACAAGCTCCTTAATGGAGAAGAGGTCATCGATACCATTACCGACCGCAAAGGTAAGGTCACGACCTACGAGTATGATGGGAACAACCTGATCAGCACTAGTTCGAGTGACGGCTCAAGCGCCGTATACACGCGGAACGCGTGGGGCGAGGACCAGCTCGTCACTACCACCGATAAAAAAGGCATCGTTACGACCTACTCATATGACACGAACGGGTATATGGCCTCGGCAAGCCAGGATAAGGACGGCAAACATATAGCCGATATAGCCTATAAACTTCTGAACGGTGAAGAGGTCATAGACACCATAACCGACCGCAAGGGCAAGGTCACGACTTATGAGTATGATGGGAACAACCTGATCAGCACTAGTTCGAGTGACGGCTCAAGTGCTATATATACCCAGAACGCGTGGGGCGAGGACCAGCTTGTCACTACCACCGATAAAAAAGGCATCGTTACGACCTACTCATATGACACGAACGGGTATATGGCCTCGGCCAGCCAGGACAAAGGTGACTATCATGTTGCGAACATAGTCTACAAGCTCCTTAATGGAGAAGAGGTCATCGATACCATTACCGACCGCAAAGGTAAGGTCACGACCTACGAGTATGATGGGAACAACCTGATCAGCACTAGTTCGAGTGACGGCTCAAGCGCCGTATACACGCAGAACACGTGGGGCGAGGACCAGCTCGTTACTACCACCGATAAAAAAGGCGTAGTTACCACCTATTCATATGACGTTAATGGTTATATGACCTCGGCAAGCCAGGACAAGAACGGCAAACATGTCGGGGATATCACCTATAAACTTCTGGGCGGTGAGGAAGTCATAGATACCATTACCGACCGCAAGGGCAAGGTCACGACTTATGAGTATGATGGGAACAACCTGATCAGCACTAGTTCGAGTGACGGCTCAAGCGCGGTGTATACCCAGAACGCGTGGGGCGAGGACCAGCTTGTCACTACCACCGATAAAAAAGGCATCGTTACGACCTACTCCTATGACACGGACGGGTATATGGCCTCGGCCAGCCAGGACAAAGGTGACTATCATGTTGCGAACATAGTCTACAAGCTCCTGAACGGTGAAGAGGTCATCGATACTATAACCGACCGCAAGGGCAAGATCACGACTTATGAGTATGACGGGAATAACCTGATCAGCACTAGTTCGAGTGACGGATCAAGCGCGGTGTACACCCGGAACGCGTGGGGAGAGGACCAGCTTGTCACTACCACCGATAAAAAAGGCGTCGTTACCACCTACGCCTATGACCTGAACGGATACATGGCAAGCGCCAGCCAGGATAAGGCGGGTAAACATGTCGGGGATATCACCTATAAACTACTGGGCGGTGAAGAAGTGATCGACACCATCACCGACCGCAAGGGCAAGATCACGACTTATGAGTATGATGGAAATAACCTTGCTGCGACTTCATCAACCGACGGATCAAGCGCTATATATACCCAGAACGAATGGGGCGAGGACCAGCTTGTTACTACCACTGACAAAAAAGGCGTCGTTACCACCTACACCTATGACCTGAACGGATACATGGCAAGCGCTAGCCAGGATAAGGCGGGTAAACATGTCGGGGATATCACCTATAAGCTACTAGAGGGTGAAGAGGTCATCGATACCATAACCGACCGCAAGGGCAAGGTCACGACTTATGAGTATGACGGGAATAACCTGATCAGCACTAGTTCGAGTGACGGCTCAAGCGCGGTGTACACCCGGAACGCGTGGGGAGAGGACCAGCTTGTCACTACCACCGATAAAAAAGGCGTCGTCACGACATACACTTATGACACTGAAGGGTATATGGCTTCAGCCAGCCAGGACAAGAACGGTAACCACATCGGAGATATAACCTACAAACTCCTGAATGGCGAGGAGGTCATTGATACCATAACCGACCGCAAGGGTAAGGTCACGACTTATGAGTATGATGGGAATAACCTCGCCGGCACTTCTTCCTCTGACGGATCGAGCGCGGTATATACCCAGAACGCGTGGGGCGAGGACCAGCTTGTCACTACCACCGACAAAAAAGGCGTCGTTACCACTTACACCTATGACCTGAACGGATACATGGCAAGCGCCAGCCAGGACAAGGACGGTAAGCACATAGCCGATATGGCCTATAAACTCCTCAATGGAGAGGAGGTCATCGACACCATAACCGACCGCAAGGGTAAAGAAACTACTTACGGATATGAAGGCAACAATTTGGTGGCGACCTCCTCAACCGACGGCTCAAGCGCGGTATATACCCAGAACGCGTGGGGCGAGGACCAGCTAGTTACCACCACCGACAAAAAAGGCGTCGTCACGACATATACTTATGACGCTGAAGGATACATGGCCAGCGCCAGCCAGGACAAGAACGGCAAGCATATAGCCGATATGGTCTATAAACTCCTTAATGGCGAAGAGGTCATAGACACTATAACCGACCGCAAGGGCAAGGTTACGACTTACGAGTATGACGGGAACAACCTGATCAGCACTAGCTCGAGTGACGGCTCAAGCGCGGTGTATACCCAGAATGCGTGGGGCGAGGACCAGCTTGTCACTACCACCGATAAAAAAGGCATCGTTACGACCTACTCCTATGACACGGACGGGTATATGGCCTCGGCCAGCCAGGACAAAGGTGACTATCATGTTGCGAACATAGTCTACAAGCTCCTGAACGGTGAAGAGGTCATCGATACTATAACCGACCGCAAGGGCAAGGTCACGACTTATGAGTATGATGGGAATAACCTGATCAGCACTAGCTCGAGTGACGGATCGAGCGCGGTATATACCCAGAACGCGTGGGGCGAGGACCAGCTTGTCACTACCACCGATAAAAAAGGCGTCGTTACCACCTACACTTATGACGCTGAAGGGTACATGGCCAGCGCCAGCCAGGATAAGAACGGCAAGCATATAGCCGACATGGTCTATAAACTCCTTAATGGCGAAGAGGTCATAGACACTATAACCGACCGCAAGGGCAAGATCACGACTTACGAGTATGACGGGAATAACCTCGCCGGCACTTCTTCCACCGACGGGTCGAGCGCGGTATACACCCAGAACGCGTGGGGCGAGGACCAGCTTGTCACTACCACCGATAAAAAAGGCGTAGTTACCACCTATTCATATGACGCTAATGGATACATGGCAAGCGCCAGCCAGGACAAGGACGGTAAGCACATAGCCGATATGGTCTATAAGCTCCTCAATGGCGAAGAGGTCATAGACACCATCACTGACCGTAAAGGCAAGGTCACCACTTATATGTATGATGGAAACAACCTCACCGCGACCTCTTCCACCGACGGATCTAGCGCGACATATTCCGAGAACGCGTGGGGCGAGGACCAGCTTGTCACTACTACCGACAAAAAAGGCGTCGTTACCACTTATACCTATGACCTGAACGGATACATGGCAAGCGCCAGCCAGGATAAGAACGGCAAGCACATAGCCGATATGGCTTATAAACTTCTCAATGGCGAAGAGGTCATAGACACCATAACCGACCGCAAGGGTAAAGTAACTACTTACGGATATGAAGGCAACAATTTGGTGGCGACCTCCTCAACCGACGGGTCGAGCGCGGTATATACCCAGAATGCGTGGGGCGAGGACCAGCTAGTTACCACCACCGACAAAAAAGGCGTCGTCACGACATACACTTATAACGCTGAAGGGTACATGGCAAGCGCCAGCCAGGACAAGGGCGGTAAGCACATAGCCGATATGGTCTATAAACTCCTCAATGGCGAAGAGGTCATAGACACCATAACCGACCGCAAGGGTAAAGTAACTACTTACGGATATGAAGGCAACAATTTGGTGGCGACCTCCTCAACCGACGGATCAAGCGCTGTATACACCCAGAACGCGTGGGGCGAGGACCAGCTAGTTACCACCACCGACAAAAAAGGCGTCGTCACGACATACACTTATAACGCTGAAGGGTACATGGCAAGCGCCAGCCAGGACAAGGGCGGTAAGCACATAGCCGACATGGTCTATAAACTCCTTAATGGCGAAGAGGTCATAGACACCATAACCGACCGCAAGGGTAAAGTAACTACTTACGGATATGAAGGCAACAATTTGGTGGCGACCTCCTCAACCGACGGCTCAAGCGCGGTATATACCGAGAACGCGTGGGGAGAGGACCAGCTTGTCACTACTACCGACAAAAAAGGTGTCGTCACCACCTATTCATATGACGCTAATGGATACATGGCAAGCGCCAGCCAGGACAAGGACGGTAAGCATGTCGGGGATATCACCTATAAACTACTGGGCGGTGAAGAAGTGATCGATACAATAACCGACCGTAAAGGCAAGGTCACGACTTACGAGTATGACGGGAATAACCTTGCCGCGACTTCATCAACCGACGGATCGAGCGCGGTATACACCCGTAATGCGTGGGGAGAGGACCAGCTTGTCACTACTACCGACAAAAAAGGCGTCGTTACCACCTACACTTATGACACTGAAGGGTACATGGCCAGTGCCAGCCAAGATAAGAACGGCAAGCATGTCGGAGATATCACCTATAAGTTGCTAGAGGGCGAAGAGGTCATAGACACCATCACCGACCGCAAGGGCAAGGTCACGACTTACGAGTATGATGGAAATAACCTTGCTGCGACTTCATCAACCGACGGATCGAGCGCGGTATATACCCAGAACGCGTGGGGCGAGGACCAGCTTGTCACCACCACCGACAAAAAAGACGTAGTTACGACATATGCCTATGATGCGGACGGGTATATGGCCTCGGCCAGCCAGGACAAAGGCGACTATCATGTGGCTGACATCGTCTACAAGCTCCTGAACGGTGAAGAGGTCATAGACACCATAACCGACCGCAAGGGCAAGGTCACCACTTATGAGTATGATGGAAACAACCTTGCCGGCACTTCTTCCAGTGACGGCTCAAGCGCGGTATATACCGAGAACGCGTGGGGCGAGGACCAGCTTGTCACTACTACCGACAAAAAAGGCGTCGTTACCACCTACACTTATGACACTGAAGGGTACATGGCCAGCGCCAGCCAGGACAAGGACGGCAAGCATGTCGGAGATATCACCTATAAGTTGCTAGAGGGCGAAGAGGTCATAGACACCATAACCGACCGCAAGGGCAAGATCACGACTTACGAGTATGACGGTAACAACCTGGCCGGCACTTCTTCCACCGACGGGTCGAGCGCCGTATACACCCAGAACGCGTGGGGCGAGGACCAGCTCGTTACCACTACAGATAAAAAAGGCGTCGTTACCACCTACACTTATGACACTGAAGGGTACATGGCCAGCGCGAGCCAGGACAAGGCAGACAAACATGTCGCTGACATAGCTTATAAGCTGTTGAGCGGCGAAGAGGTCATAGACACCATCACCGACCGTAAGGGCAAGGTCACCACTTATGAGTATGATGGGAACAACCTCGCCGGCACTTCTTCCAGTGACAGCTCAAGCGCCGTATACACCCAGAACGCGTGGGGCGAGGACCAGCTCGTTACCACTACCGACAAAAAAGGCGTCGTTACCACCTATTCATATGACGTTAATGGCTATATGTCGAGCGCGAGCCAGGACAAGGAAGGTAAACATATCGGAGATACCGTATACCGCCTTCTTAACGGGGATGAAGTGATCGATACGATAACTGACCGTAAGGGCAAGGTCACGACTTATGAGTATGATGGGAACAACCTGATCAGCACCAGTTCGAGTGACGGCTCAAGCGCTGTATATACCCAGAACGCGTGGGGCGAGGACCAGCTTGTCACCACTACCGACAAGAAAGGTGTCGTTACCACATATTCGTACGACGCTAACGGATATATGTCAAGCGCCAGCCAGGATAAGGAGGGTACGCATATAGCCGATATGGCCTATAAACTCCTTAACGGAGAGGAGGTCATCGACACCATCACCGACCGCAAGGGCAAGGTCACGACTTATGAGTATGATGGGAACAACCTGATCAGCACCAGTTCGAGTGACGGCTCAAGCGCTGTATATACCCAGAACGCGTGGGGCGAGGACCAACTCATTACGGCTACCGACAAGAAAGGTGTGGTGACGACCTATTCATATGATACTAACGGGTATATGTCGAGCGCGAGCCAGGATAAGGAGGGTAAGCATATAGCCGATATGGCCTATAAACTCCTTAATGGCGAAGAGGTCATAGACACCATCACTGACCGTAAAGGCAAGGTCACCACTTATATGTATGATGGAAACAACCTCACCGCGACCTCTTCCACCGACGGATCTAGCGCGACATATTCCGAGAACGCGTGGGGCGAGGACCAGCTTGTCACCACTACCGACAAAAAAGGCGTCGTTACCACATACACATATGACCTGAACGGATATATGACAAGCTCAAGCCAGGATAAGGAGGGTAAACATATAGCCGATATGGCCTATAAGCTCCTTAACGGCGAGGAGGTCATAGATACTATCACTGACCGTAAAGGAAAGATCACGACATATATGTATGATGGAAATAACCTCGCCGGCACTTCTTCCACCGACGGGTCGAGAGCGACATACACCCAGAACGCGTGGGGCGAGGACCAGCTTGTCACCACTACCGACAAAAAAGGCGTCGTTACCACCTACACATATGACCTGAACGGATATATGACAAGCTCGAGCCAGGATAAGGAAGATAAACATATAGCCGATATGGTCTACAAACTCCTTAACGGCGAGGAGGTCATAGACACCATCACGGACCGCAAAGGAAAGATCACGACATACGGGTATGAAGGCAACAACCTTACGAGCACCTCGTCGACCGACGGGTCGAGCGCCGTATACACCCAGAACGCGTGGGGCGAGGACCAGCTTGTTACCACGACAGATAAAAATGGCGTGGTCTCAACTTACTCGTATGACGCCAACGGATACATGGCAAGCGCGAGCCAGGACAAGAACGGCAAACATGTGGCGACCATGGCCTATAAGCTCCTTAACGGCGAGGAGGTCATAGACACCATCACGGACCGCAAAGGCAAAATAACGACGTATAACTATGAAGGGAATAACCTCGTCGCGACTTCCTCCACCGATGGATCGAGCGCCGTATATACCCAGAACGCGTGGGGCGAGGACCAGCTTGTCACCACTACCGACAAGAAAGGTGTCGTCACAACCTATGTCTATGACGCCAACGGATATATGACAAGCGCGAGCCAGGATAAGAACGGCAAACATGTGGCGACCATGGCCTATAAGCTCCTTAACGGCGAGGAGGTCATAGACACCATCACGGACCGCAAAGGCAAAATAACGACGTATAACTATGAAGGGAATAACCTCGTCGCGACTTCCTCCACCGATGGATCGAGCGCGGTATATACCCAGAACGCGTGGGGCGAGGACCAGCTCGTTACCACGACGGATAAAAATGGCGTGGTGACGACCTACTCATATGACGCCAACGGATATATGTCAAGCGCCAGCCAGGACAAGAACGGCAAGCATGTAGCGGACATGGCATATAAACTCCTTAACGGAGAAGAGGTCATAGATACTATCACGGACCGTAAAGAGAAAGTAACGACATACGTCTACGAAGGGAATAACCTCATCGCTACATCTTCTACCGACGGATCGAGCGCGGTATACACCCAGAACGCGTGGGGCGAGGACCAGCTAGTCACGGCTACCGACAAAAAAGGCGTGGTTACCTCCTATGTCTACGATGCTAACGGATATATGGCCTCAGCAAGCCAGGACAAGAACGGCAAACATGTAGCCGACATGGCATATAAACTCCTTAACGGAGAAGAGGTCATAGACACTATCACAGACCGTAAAGGCAAAGTAACGACATACATCTATGAAGGGAACAACCTCGTCGCGACTTCTTCCTCCGATGGATCGAGCGCGGTATACACCCAGAACGCGTGGGGCGAGGACCAACCCGTCACTACTACCGATAAAAAAGGCGTCGTTACCTCCTATGTCTACGATGCTAACGGATATATGGCCTCAGCAAGCCAGGATAAGAACGGCAAACATGTGGCGGACATGGTCTATAAGCTCCTTAACGGAGAAGAGGTCATAGATACTATCACGGACCGCAAGGGCAAAATAACGACATATGAATACGATGACAACAACAATCTGCTAGCGACCTCATCCAACGACGGGTCGAGCGCGGTATATGCCCAGAATGCGTGGGGCGAGGACCAGCTTGTCACTACCACCGACAAAAAAGGCGTCGTTACCACATATGTCTACGACGCTAACGGATACATGGCAAGCGCGAGCCAGGACAAAGGTGATTACCATGTGGCGGACA
>JAQUQS010000035.1 GCA_028715965.1 Candidatus Omnitrophota bacterium
ACTTCGGTCTTTATCGAAGTAAGGTCGGATCACCGTAAACGTTTCGCGATGAAGACATTGTCGTTATTAGTCTCGATCGTATTCATGGTCCAGCAGCTGGCGTATTCCCTTGGGATCAATTATGGCAGTTCCATGCGCATCACCCCTGTGCAGGTAGCTGTGGAGGAAGGGTCCTATAGTGGAAGCATCCTTGGGAAAGAGAAAGGTGATGTAAGTGTAGATATCGAGACCATGGTGGACGAATGCATAGAGACCACGAGTTATGATTTCATAAAGTACAAGAGGTCAGGCAGCGGAGTCGGGAACCTTTTATCGACAGGCAAGGAGCAGGAGCAGGCGGCTGATTACGCGCCTGGATACCTTAAGAGGCAGCAGGCGAAGCACGAGGAGATCTTGAGGCAGAAGAAGGACTCGGAGGACCTGATACTGCAGTTGCAGAACAGGAACCGGAAGCCTGGGGAGGAATACGCGGAGCAATTGCCGCTGAAGAAGAAGATGAGCGCGAGTCCCGGCAGTTTAGGGTACACCGTAGAGGATTTTGACGAGAACGGTAATCCGCGGCAGATGAACGTATACGAATACAACGGTGACGGGTCGATAAAGTCAATAGTGACATACGACATATCGGACGACAATCCCAAGAACTGGCTGGATGGCACGGAGGAGAAGACGGATGACGAGGGGAATACTTCGCATGTGTCGTATCGGCAGCTGGACGCGTCGGATCTCCCTGAGGTGGGGCGGATGATCAAGAAGACGGTATATGACGGGGAGAACATAGACTACATATTGTCTAACTATGACGAGAACGACGTACCCAGGACGATAACGGTATTCGATTACAAGGGCAAACCGGGTGAGGGGCTTGACGAGACGGTGACGTACAACATAGGCGGTCTGGGGGAGGATTTTTCGAAGAAAGTGGACAAGAGTCTTCTTACTGACGAGATGGTAACGCGCAGGACGGTGTATGACGGCAAGGAGGAAGCGTCGATAAGCTACATACTCGAGGGGTACACGGTAAGCGAGGAAGGCGAGAACAGTCCATCGATCATAAGGATCTACGATTACGAATCGGATGAAGACGCTGCGCTGGACGAGGTTCGGGCGTATCACATAGACGGGTTGGAGGAGGAAGGCTGGCTGACGGAGGACGCGTCGCGTCTGGAGAGCCGGAGTGTTTATGAGGGGGACAAGGACGAGGAGCTTGTCCAGTACATGCTTTCGAAGTACGAGGGAGAGGGAGCGGGGATAACGGCTTGGGAGCGCAAGGAGTTCACGTATGACGGAGAGGGTGCCATGCTGGAGAGCCGGGTCTACAACATATCCGGTGTTGACGAGTCGGAGCATGGGACGATGGGGACCGGGGAGCTTGAGGAGACGTCGGTATACGAAGGAGACAAGAACTATGAGATCCTGAAGACGACCTTCAGCGTGTATGACGGGTCGGGTAACGCGACGCGTCAGGCGGAATATGTATACGCGGGCAGGTCGTTAAGGGAACTACGGATATATGGCATTAGTGGGGAAGAGAGCGAGTTATTGGACCTTACCGAATACGAGGGCAAGAATGGCAGTGAGCACGCGGTAAAGATAACGAACTACCTGAACGGCACAAAGGTGAAGGAGCTTGAGTACGAGTACGCGTTCAGCGCTACCGGAGTGGAATACATAAGTGGGATGGAGGAGACGACGTATAGTGGCAGCACGGGCGAGGTTGTTGAGAAGATCTACACGGAGAACTCCATTCTGTACGAGAACGGGGAAGGCGAGCAGGTGGAGGACGCGAACGCGTTCATAAGGAGCCAGAGTCGCCGGTTATATTCGGAGAGGGAGGGCGGCCTGGTGCTCAAGCAGGAGGAGGAGATAATCCTGTCGGGATATACGCATGAGGGGTACGCCAGCCTGGAGGACAGGACGATCTATAACATAACGGAGGAAGGTGAGCGCGGCAGCGGTACTAGGCAGGTGACGGAGAACCGTGACTACAATTTCAAGGGCATGCCGATGTCGCAGAGCATAACGTACTACATGATCGACTCAGAAGGCGTGGAGACACTGGACGTGGTGAAAGACATATGGAGCGAGGGATACGATTATTACGGCAACATATCCGCCAGGGTAGAGGAATCGTATGAAGATGCCGGCAGGACGGAGCTTGCGTCGAGCACGATAGTGGAGAATTTTTATGAAGACGCGATGGCGAAGAAGCGTGGTAACGCGACGCTGACGAGGTCGACGGTATATGCCGGGGACGGTACACAGGTCGAGAAGAACGAGACGGTGACCGAAAGTTTTGATGGGATCGGGAACGCGCTTACGCAGGAGTCGACGCATTTCGTATATGACGACGCGACGGGCGAGTTCGTTAAGGAGAGTTACCGGGCCATAACGAGTTCAGACTACAACGGTCGTGGTGACGCTGAGAGCCAGACGATAACGAGTTACAGGGTGGACATGGCAGGTGGGGAAGAAGTGGTGGTATTCGACAGCATGGAGGAGCTAACGAACCGGGAATTCGACGCGAGCCACCGGGTAACGAACTATATGGTGATCTCTAAGGACGAGTCGGGTGAGACGGTTGAGGAGATAAAGGAGATCCGCATAGTGAACGGGTTCTCGGTCTCCGGGGTGGCGTACGAGCAGCGTGTGGTGACGTATGAGGGGGCGGGAGCGGACGGTAGCGAGAAGGGCAGCGTGATCGAGGTGACGGTAACGCAGAACCTCGTGATAACGGCGGGTGGCAACGTAGTGGATTCGGTGGTAACGAGGTATGAGGACGCCGAGGTCGAGGAAGAAGGGGCGATAATCGTGAGCGGATCGGACAGGATAGACGAGGTCTACATGCACACGGACGCCGGTGATTTCGACAAATACGGCAACGCGCTCAAGCAGACGGTGACCAGCTACTGGTATAATTCGGACGAAGTACGCGAGTTCGGTGACGCGCGGGAGATACTGAACGAGGAATTTGACATACACGGGCGAGTGCTGGGGTCGGTGACGCTCAACTATGAGGATGAGACGAGAGAAGTGCTAGCGAGCGTGAGCCACACGTACGATATAACGTATAACCAGAAAGGTGACGTTACGTACCAGGTGACGGACATGTACGGTGAGTATGACGGGGTATCGGGCGAGATAGTGGAGGCGAGTTACATCAAGACGACGAAGGTAGTGAACGAGTACGTATCGGGATATGACTCTCCGGACACTTCGACGGTGACGGTATACTCGGACAAAGCCATGGCGGAAGGTTCCGAGATAGAACGAACAGTGACGGTAACGGACATATTTAACGGGGATGGTAACGCCGAGCACCAGGTATCCACGCATTACATATACGACGGTGACCTTGGCGGGTTCGTCGAGGAGAGTTACAGCGAGATAACGAACTCAGGATACAACTCAAGGGGCGACGCGATAGCGCAATCGATCATAAGGTATAACGTGGATCTTGTGGAAGGCGAGCGGGTGGAGACGTTCGTGAGCCACACGGTGATGACGAACCGTGAGTTTGACGCGCAGCACAATGTCGTGAACTACATGGTGATATCGAAGGACGAGGCAGGCGATGCGATCGAGGAGATCCAGGAGATCCGGATAGTGGGCGGGTTCTACCCGAGCGGGGTAGCGCATGAGCAGAGGATAGTGACGTATGAATATGACGCGGCCGGGGAGGCGCCGGCGTTCAAGGGCGACGTGATCGAGGTTAATTTCACGCGTAACCTGCAGGTGACCGCTGACGGTAACGTGCTGGAGTCGCTTGTCATAAGGTACGGCGGGGCGACGATCGCCGAGAACGCGGATGGGGAAGCCGTAGGGGATATTGAGCCGGTGGCATCGAGCCTTATAGACGAGACGTACATAACCACGGACGCCGGTGATTTCGACAAATACGGCAGGGCGCTTGAGCAGGAGATCATATCGTTCTGGTACGACACGGATGGTGAGCGCAAGTTCGGGGACGCGCGCAGGGTAGTGAACGCCGGATTCGACACGCACGGGCGGACGCTCGAGTCATACACGTTCAATTACATGGAAGAGGCCATGGAGACGCTGGACAGTGTCGACCATACGCACGGTATAGTCTATAACGATGATGGCAACGTAGAGTACCAGATAACGGACATCTATGAGGGTTACGAGGAGGATGGCGGGATAATAACGGGAACAGGGCATGTAAAAACGACCCGGACGGAGAACGTATACACCTCCGGGGAGGACGCGCCGGACATAAGCACGGTAACGGTATACAGTGACGCCGGTATGGCCGCGGAGAGCCAGGTCGAGAAGACGGTGACGGAGACGACCGAGTTCGAGGAAGGGCAGCCGAAGGAACAGACTTCGACGCATTTTGTGTATGATGACGGTACGGGTTCGTATGTGGAGGAGAGTTGCAGTTACATAGCGTACAGCGACTATAACAACCGTGGAGACGCGGGCCACCAGGACATAATAACGTATCTTGTGGACGATGTTGAGGGAGAGCGGGTGGAGACGTTCAGTAGCCACACGGTAATGACGAACCGTGAGTTCGACGCGCAGCACAGGGTAGTGAACTACATGATGGTCACGAAGAACGAGGCCGGCGAGACCAAGGATATCCAGGAGATACGGGTCGAGGGCGGGTTCCACGCCAGTGGTGTGGGGCGTATACAGATGATGATAACGTACGAGTATGACGCGTTGAACGCGGCCGGGGATTATAAGGGAGACATCAAGGAAGTGAACGCGGTATACAACATGAACATAACCAGCGTGGGCAACGTGATGGATTCTGTGGTGTATCGGTATGAGGCGGGCGAAGTGAACTGGGACACGGGCAAGATCGAGCCGGACGAGAGCACGATGATCGACGAGACATACCTGCACACGGACGAGGAGTCATTCGACAAATACGGCAACGCGTTCGAGCAGGTGGTCACAACGTACTGGTACGATACCGATGGTGAACGCAGGTTCAGCGAAAGCCGGAGGATAGTGAACGAGAGTTTTGATATCCATGGCAGGATGCTTGAATCATACACGTTCAATTACCTGGACGAAGGGATGACCCAGCTTGACAGCGTGAGCCACACGCATGATGTCACGTACAACATATCGGGCAACGTAGAGAACCAGGTGACGGATGAGTACAGCGGGTTCACGATGGAAGGCAGCGAGGTGGTATGTTCGGGGCACATAAGGACTACAACGGTAGAGAACGTATATGACGGAGAGCATGGCACTCCGGTGATGAGCACGGTGACGGTATACAGCGACGTGGATCTTGCCGAGGAGCATTGCACTGAACGCACGGTGACCGAGTCTTTGGGATTTGACGACGCGGGCAACGTACTTGAGCAGAGATCCACGCATTACGTGTACGAATATGACGAATTTTCAGGCACGGGTGAGTTCGTGGAGGAAAGCTACAACCTGATAACGAATTCCGGGTACAACAACCGGGGAGACGCCTCGAGCCAGACGATAATAACGTACAACGTGGATATTATTGATGGTGAGCGGGTCGTGACCTTCGCGAGTCGTAACGACATGACGAACCGCGAGTTCGACGCGATGCATCGCGTAACGAACTACATGGCGGTCTCCAAGAACGAGGCGGGGGACAACATAACGGAGATCCAGGAGATACGGATAGTCGGCGGGTTCCACGCCAGCGGGGTAGCGCATGAGCAGAGGATAGTGACGTACGCGTATGACGAAGCGACTTTCAAGGGTGACATCGTCGGGGTCCAGCTCATAAGCAACTACGAGGTTTCCGGTGGTGGGAACGTGCTGGGGTCAAGGGTGGTGACGTACGGGTACGCCGAGATCCTGGACAACGAGGAGATGGACGGGGCTGATGACGGTGAGATAGTGCTTCTTGACGAGTACCGGATAGACGATACGTACATAGTCACGGCGGCGGAAGATTTTGATAAGTACGGCAGGGCGACGAAACAGACAATGACGAGCTGGTGGTATGATACCGACGGGGCCAGGCAATTTGGTGACGTACGTGTTGTGGAGAACGCCGAGTTCGATACGCATGGGAGGGTGCTGCATTCATATTCGTTCAGTTATAACGATCTGGCGATGTCGGACCTGGCCAGCATGCAGGAAGTATACGGCACCGTGTATGACGTGTACGGTAATGTGCTTTCGCAGGTGGTAGATACCTACGGCGCGTACCATCTAGACGGTACGACCGGGGAAGTGGTCGGGGACGAGTACGTCAACAGCAAACTCATAGAGAACGAGTACACGACGGCGCCATGGAGCGGGAACGCGGATGTAAGCGCCGTGACAGTATACAGTGACATATCGCGCGGCGCGTCGAGCCAGGTGGAGAAGACGGTCACCGAGACGTTGCCAGAGCATTTTGACGATGCGGGTAACCCCCTGGAGCAGACGTCGACGCATTATGTGTATATCGTGGATGAGGATACGGGTGACGGGGATTTCGTGAAGGAGAGTTACAGTGTAATAACGAATTCGGGGTACAACAACCGTGGTGACGCGTCGAGCCAGGTGATAGTCACGTATAACGTTGATTTCGATTCGGGTTCGGAAGTGCACACGTTCCAGGGCTGGACGGAGATGAATAACCGCGTGTTTGACCCGCAGCACAGGGTAACGAACTACATGGTCGTGACGAAGGACCAGAGCGGGAACACGCAGGACATACAGGAAATAAGGGTGGCGGGATTCCACGCGAGCGGAACGGCGTATGAGCAGACCATAGTGACATACCTGTACGATGCTGGGGCGAGTGACGGTACGGGTAGGGGCGAAGTGGTCGACGTGAATTTTATCGAGAACGTGGATATCGCATCGAACGGGAACGTGCTTTACTCGATCGTACATAGCTATGCCGGGGCTACCATAGAGGACGACCCGAACATGCCGGGTGACCGTGACGGCAATATAGTGCTGGACGACGCGGACAGGGCGGATGAGACGCATATATGGATCGAGGAAGGCGATTTTGACGAATACGGTAACGCGCTTGTACAGCATATCGAGAGCTATTGGTACGACATAGACGGGACGCGCAGGTTCGGTGACGCCCGGATGGTGGAGAACCTTGAGTTCGACATACACGCGAGGAGCCTGCATTCATACACGATGAACTATAACGACCAGGCGATGTCGGACCTCGACAGCATGCAGGAGATCTACGGCACGGTCTATGACAACTACGGGAACGTACTCACGCAGGTGGTCGACAGTTACGGTTCGTTCGTAAGGGACGGGGTAAGCGGCGATGTCACGCCGGGCGATTACATGAACACCAAGGTCATGGAGAACGAGTACACGACGGCGCCTGCGCGGGGTAACGCCTCAAGGAGCGTCGTGACGGTATATTCGGACGTATTGAGGGGCGATGAGAGCCGGGTCGACCGTACGGTGACCGAGACCGCCCAGTTCGATAATTTCGGGAACGCTCTCGAGCAGGTATCCACGCATTACGTATACGATGACGGTACGGGCGAATTCATCGAGGAAAGTTACAGCGAGGTGACCAACGAAGGTTATAACAACCGCGGCGACGCCTCGAGCCAGACGATAGTGAACAACGTGGTGGATCTCGTGGAAGGGGAACGCGTCGTATCGTTCCAGAGCCGTACGGACCTTACGAACCGGGTATTCGATTCGCAACACCGGGCGACCAACTATATGTCGACATACAGGGACGAGGAGGGGGACATATTCAAGATCGAGGAGATCCGCATGGTCGGCGGGTTCTATCCGAGCGGGGTCGCGCACGAGCAGAGGGTAGTGACGTACGATTACGACCCGACGCGGGAATTTGAGGATTACAAGGGCGATATCATAAGGGTTAACGTAATAACGAACGAGACCGTATCGGCTATGGGGAACGTGATCGATTCGACCATAACGGTATATTCGGACGCGACAGTGGTGGTGGACGGGGCGATAACGCCCAACCAGGACACTAAGGTCACGAGGACGGTCACACACACGGACGCCGACGATTTCGATAAATACGGCAACGCGCTTTACCAGACGGTGAAACGGGAGGTCAACTCCGGCGGCGAGTTCGTGGAGGAAAGCGTTACGTATATCGAGAGTTCAGGATACGACACCCATGGCAACGCGCATACGCAGATAATGACCGGATACACGGTGGATCTTGAGGACGAGGTAAGGACGGAATACTTCACGTCGCACCAGGTGGTGAACACCAGGGATTTTGACGCGCATGGGAACGCGATAAACCAGGAGATACTTAGCTATAGTGACATAAGCGAGGAGTTCCTGCTGGATGTGCAGGAAATAAGGAGCACGCTTTATCATCCTAGCGGAGTGGCGCTGGAGCAGCGGATCGCGACGTATTCGGATCCGGATAAGACGGACCTGTTGGACATAAAGGTGATAGAGAACACGGATATCGACGCTACGGGTAACGTAGGTACGAGCACGATAACGAAGTATTCAGCGCGGCTGGGGACGGACGTCGTCTCCGGCGAGATCAACCCGGACCCGGCGAGCGCGATAGACAAGCAGGTGGTGTCGACGGTAAGTTACGACGACCAGGGTAACGCGCTCGAGCAGGACATACTCCGTTACTACTACGAAGGCGGGGCGTTCGAGTTAGGCGAATCGCAGATGATAACGAGTTCGGGATTCGACACGCATGGCCGGGCGGCAAATTCGGTGATCATCACCTATAGTGACGAGGCGATGAGCGTGGAGACCGCCAAGCAGGAGATCGACTATCTGAGCTATGACAGGTACGGTAATGTGCTCGAGCAGATCGTCAGGAGATATACGGTGGACGAGGCGACCGGATACGCTACGGTATACTCTGGGTACAGCGAGATAACCAACGTGTATGGTGACGCGGTGGCCCGTAGGCGCGGTAACGCGACCGAGACGACGACCGTTAGTTACAATTCAAGTGACGTTAAGACCGGCAGGACCGTTACGGTATCCAGCAACTTCACGGCCGCGGGGCATGCCCAGGACCAGACGATATCGAGTTACGTGATGGACGGCGAGCTCGAGAAGCTCACGAAGGTGACGGATATCGTGAACGAGAACATAAATAACAGGGGCGACGCGGCCACGCAGCGGATAACGGTAAGCCAGACGGACGCTGACGGGCTGGATGCCCAGGTGATAAGCTATCAGGTGCTTACCAACAGGAGTTACGACACCCAGCACAATATAATCAACCAGGAGATCTTCACCTATACCGACGACACTGAGGAAACGCTCCTGGATGTACAGGAGATACGTAATATAGGCTATTATTCAAGCGGAGTGGCACGTGAGCAGCGGATCGCGACGTATTCGGACTCGGGTAAGACGGATCTTTTGGACGTAAAGGTGGTAGTGAACACGGATATCGACGCCGACGGGAACGTTGGTCGGGCGACGATAACAAAATACGCGGATAGGCTGGCCGGGGACATCATGGCCGGTACGGTCAATCCGGACCCGGATACGGCGATAGACAAACAGGTGGTAACGACGACGAGTTTCGACGCTCGGGGTAACGCGCTCGAGCAGGATATATTAAGGTATTACTGGGAGACAAGCTCGTTCGTGTTCGGCGAGGCGCAGCATATAGAGAGTGCCGGGCATGACATCCACGACAGGGCGGCTACCTCGAGTATAACGAGTTACTCGGACGTGGCTATGACGGTCGTAACGGGCAAACAGGATATAGTTTACTCGAGCTACGACAGGTACGGTAATGTGCTGGCGCAGGTGGTAAGTAAGTATATCCCCGACGAGGCGACGGGCGAGCCGACGGTATATGCCGGCAAGAGCGAGATAACTAACGTATATGGTAACCTTGTTGCCGCAAGGCGTGGTAACGCGACCCAGACGACGACTATCACGTATAATTCGTCGGATGTAAAGACCGGGAGGACGGTAACTGTATCGAGTAACTTCACGGCCACGGGGCACGCCCAGGGCCAGACGATATCGAGTTATGTGATGGACGGCGAGCTCGAGAAACTCGCGAAGGTGACGGATATAGCCAATGAGGACATAAATAACCGTGGCGACGCGGGCACCCAGAGGATAACGGTAAGCCAGACGGACGAGAACGGCGAGAACGCCGAGGTGATAAGTTACCAGGTGCTGACGAATCGGAGCTATGACGCGCAGCATAATATCGTGAACCAGGAGATCTTCACATATACCGACGACACCGAAGCGACGCTACTCGACGTACAGGAGATAAGGAATTCCGGATATAACTCAAGCGGAGTTGCGTACGAGCAGAAAATAGCGACATATTCGGACGCCGCGAAAACGGAACTTTTGGA
>JAQUQS010000036.1 GCA_028715965.1 Candidatus Omnitrophota bacterium
GTACCACGGCCGGACGAGAAGCCATGATGAGAGGCCTCGAACCGGTCAAGGGCACAAAGCCCGGTCTGGCATACTCCGTCATGGCCTCTTTTGAGGATACCGCCGGAAATATCGAACAGTACAATATAAACTCCAACGGTATGGTGGCCAAGCTTGAAATGTACACCGACAGTAAGGGTAACAGTGTATCCGCATGGGTCAGCAGGAGCCAGGATGGTAGAACTACCGCGGCGCAGAACGGCTCTGAATTCCGTGCCAGGGCAGCGAAGGCTGACTTGAGTACCACGGCTGGCAGAGAAGCCCTGATCGCCGGTTTCGAGATGAAGGAAGGCCGGTTGCCGGGTAGCGTGTTCACCCTTCAGGCTACGTTCGTCTCGGTGGACGGCACCATCGAGCAGTTCAATATAGGTTCTTCCGGTATGGTCGAGATGATGACCACCTACGATGACGGGAAAGGTAACACCGTATCCGCATGGGTCAGCCGCAGCGTCGATGGGTCGAAGACGGCGGCTGAGAATGCCTCCGCTTTCAAGGCGGAAGCCGCCAAAGCTGATATAACCGGTATTAGGGGCCGTGAAGCTCTCATGCGCAAGTTCGAAAAGACCATGGATAGATCATCGGGATCCCTCTTCAACATACAGGCGAGCTTCACAGGTGTCGATGGCCGGACACAGCAATACCGAGTGGGGGCGTCGGGGACCATCGAAACGGCGGTTTCATATACAGACGCGGCCGGGAACAAAATGAGCGCATGGGTCGGGCGTGGACAGGACGGCAGCAGGAGCGCGTACCAGAACGGCCAGGCGTTCCTCCAGGCGGCCCTCAGGGCGGATATATCCACGAGCGAAGGCCGCGAGGCCCTTGTAAGGTCCTTCAAGGCGCTCGCGAATGATCGTAAGACGGGATTCTCTCTGCAGGCGGGTTTTGTGGGCGCGGACGGCTCCATAGACCAGTTCAGGATAGGCGAGGGTGGCCTTATAAACATGTTGGCCACCTACGATGATGGAAAAGGGAACTCGGTCAAC
Organism: Candidatus Omnitrophota bacterium; assembly: GCA_028715965.1. Classification (NCBI taxonomy): domain Bacteria; kingdom Pseudomonadati; phylum Candidatus Omnitrophota; species Candidatus Omnitrophota bacterium. The sequence goes on from JAQUQS010000036.1 coordinate 1,026, forward strand.
GCCTGGGTATCGGAGAGCCGTGATGGATCGGGAACAGCTGTCAGCAATGTGGCCAAATTTATGGAGAAAGCCGTAGCATCCGATATCTCGACCCAAAAAGGCCGGGAGACCCTTATGCGGAACTTTGAGTCCGCCAGCGAGGGGGCCTTAAGGTCCTCTTTCTCCGTACAGGCCCTGTTCGTGGGCGCGGACGGTACTTCGGATAATTTCCAGATAGGCTCATCGGGCCTTGTACAGCGTATGATATCCGTAACCGACCCGGCAACGGGAGCTACGATGAACGCCTGGGTCGGGCGTAGCCGGGACGGCAAGTCCAGCGCTGTGGATAACTCGGAAAGGATCAAGGCCGCGGCGGAAAAAGACCCGACCATGCTCAGTGACGGCAATAAGCGGTACGCTTTCATGAAACAGTTCGAGACCTTTGGCAAGGCTGAAGGGGCCAGATATGACTTCATCGCATCGTTTAATACGCCGAGCGGCAAGACAGAACAATTCATGATAGACGCCGAAGGCAGACTCAGGATGATGGCCGCGTATAGTGACGGCGGGAATACGGTTACCGCGTGGATCAGTGATTCCGTCGACGGCAAAAAGACCGCTGTGCAGAACGTGGCCCGGTTCGAGGCCGCGGCCCGCAGGACGGGGATCGCTAGCGAAGGCCAGCTTAGCCAGCTTATGGCCGAATTCAAGCCAGACCTTTCGAACGCGGGAAGCATAGTAAGCCTTAATATGGATTTTATGGGCGCGGACGGACGGGTCGAAAGATACGCTATAGGGACGACAAAAGATGCCTCGGGACGGATGAACGCTTATAGTGTCCGGAACGTTTTTGCCGCGGACGGGTCCTACCATACGAGTGGGACGCAATACGCGTATGATGGCGGTAAGATATTGCTTAACAGGGATATGGGCGCGGACGGTCGTGTGTTAAGGGACCGTTCGGCCTTCCTGGATAAGGACGGGAACCGCACGACACAGGACCTCGGCTATTCTTATAACGCCGACGGTTCTTATTCCGTAACGGGTACTAGATGGCAACATAACGGGACCGTCGTACAGGTGGCCCAGACATTCAATGTTGATGGCAAGGTGCTTACGGATAAATCCGTTATGACCGATATTGACGGGAACAAGACCAGGATGGACCTTTCATATCAGCATTGGGGGGACGGTTCTTACAAGGTAACGGGCAAGCAGTATAACCCGGACGGTACCGAGATACATGTCGATAAGGACTTTGACGCCAATGGCAGGGTCACGGCTGATTGGTCATCGGTCTATAAGGACGACGAAAAGATATCCACCAGTGAGGAGAAATATACATACAATGCCGATGGGTCGTATACCCTCAACCGGATGGTATATAACCATGCGGAGAATGTCGAGATAAAGTCCTCGGAGAAATTCGATGCAAATGGTAAGTCTATAGAGGTGTCTGCTGTGGATGTTAACCATACCGGTTTCTGGGGTTTCTGGAATAACTTTAAGGACTGGTTCTCCTCATCCACCGACTATAGCCAGCACGGTGTTATAGCCAGTATAGGTATCTGGTGTGCCAAGACCATAGGAGGACTAGTGGTTCGCGCTGTGGATGGTGTGGTCCGCGGTGCCTGGAGCATAGTAAAAGGCGTAGCCCTGTGTGTTTGGGACGTCTTCTATAACGGTGTTGTCGGAGCCGTGGTCAACTTCGTGTACCATGTGGCCTGTGCTGTAGGCAATATCGGCAAAGCGCTTTATGGCCTTGTCACAGGGGATATGGATATGGCAGCTCGCGGCGGTAACGGTATCTGGAAGAACCTTGTCTGTGCCGTGGCCGGTGTTTTCTGGGGCGGGCTCCACACGGAGAACGGCGAATGGGTGGATTGCCCGGCATGGAAGAGCAATTACGGCCTGGTGAAGGGCGCGGTGTGGAACGGCATATGCAAGGATCTCGTATATGAAGCGGTCATAATCGGTATAGGTAAATGCGTGGTGGTGGACGCTGTTGTTGGAAATATTGCGCTTACCTTAAACTCGGCATTTAATAACTCCCTGTTCGATACGGAGGTGCATTCTGGGTTCTCCACTGTCTCTATAGGAGGTTGTACCGCCGTAGGTGCGCTTATAGGAACTATGATAGTTCCCGGATTGGGTACACTTATCGGAGCTATAGTTGGAGCTATAGTCGGTGCTGTTATTGCGGGGGTCGTTAATGTTAGCGGCGCTAGTGATAAACTTGAGAAGACGGTATTGGCACCTAATGGTATGAGTATAACTGGTGTTGGTAAGACTATAGGTAGTACTATTACGGTTTTCGGCGCTATAGGCGCGGCGATAGGGACTGTTTTTGGCCTTGGTGTCGGGATGCCGATCGGACTCGCCATAGGGATGGTGGTAGGCCTTATAGTCGGTCTGGCTGTAAGCGCGGCCAAACTTGTGAGAGGTAATCAGCCGTTGACGTCAGAGAGTGCTATTGCTCATCTATTCTCTTATGAGGTTCTTTCAAACATGTTTGACACCTCCATGGGTTATATGGACAGCGAAGGGTCCGCCATGGGAGTAATGGGGACGACCGGCGGGTTAATGGGTGCCGCTATCGGTCTTTATATCGGGCTTGCCATAGTGGCCAGCATGGCGAACCCGGTCGCGTGGCTGGCGGTCCTGGTCGTCGCCGTTTCGGTGGCGGTTGTGGCCGCGCTCGGGACGGGGGTAGGCGTTGTCACAGGCCTCTCGATCCACGCGTCGGGGAACTGGCAGGCATTCCAGCACCAGTCCTTCTCTATGAGCGCGCAGGCCCTTACTGTTATGGGCGTTGCTTCCTTCATAGGGCTTGAGGTGCCGACGGACGCGCATTGGATATCCATAGCGATAGGTTCGATAATCGGTGTGGGTCTGTCTATATTCTTCAGCCGAGCCATGAACATTACGGGAGCCGCGACCGCCACGAGCGGCGGCGGTATACTCGCGCGGATAAGCGCGCAGATGACATCTCTTACGGCTAACATGATAAAGGCCGGCGGATGGCGTGCCTCGGTCATAATCAATACTGGTAAGGCATTTATGTTCGTGGCGGGCAAGATACCCATGCGTGCTTCGGTGGCGACGGTCGTGATGTTGAAAGTCGCCTCGGCAGGCCAGCTGATGGCGACCCAGCTTTTGACGTTCTCCGCGAAGGGATTCTTCCTCGGGATAGCGTCGAACGTGGTGATGATGGCCCAGGCGGGAGTTGTCCTCTACATGAGCGCGAAAGCCGTTATTGAGCCTGTGCTGAAAGGCATACTCGGGGTTGACAGTATGGAGGAAGTGATCAGTATATTGAAGACGCTCCCCGGCAGCGGTATAACAGAGGGGCTTGGTAAGACGATATTGCTTAATCTCGCCCAGTTCGGCCAGGGCACTATCATAGGTGCCGTGACAAGGACAACGATCGATAACCCGATGTTCATAGCGACGTTCTTTATTTTCGGTCCGATAGTGCAATCTCTCGGGGCCATAGCGGGGAGTTGGGTGGATATACCGATCTTTGGCGCGCCGACAGGTAATGCTGTAGGGTTCGGTACGGCTAAAGGCGTGTTCATGGTCAAGGACGCCATTTTCGGCGCCATTAAGCGCATAGTAACGGTCGCCAGCGAGGGTGCCAGGTCAGTATATGAGGAAGGGTTCAAGGAGCCCATTCTCAGCGCAATATTGCAGGCCGGCGGCATCAGCGCGTCAACGGCCGAGTACCTGGTCGAGTTCGCGGACCTTGACGGCGGATTTTCCTCTAATATATCCAACACGCGACGAGATAACGTACAGGCCGGGATATCCCAGGCGTTGCAGAATGTGGACCTGGGAGGGGTTTCACAGGAGCATGCCGCGATCCTCGCGGAACAGCTTGGCATAGACATGAACACATTGGGGGCGATGCGGGATGGTACCGCCGACCAGGGGGCGTTCAGGGACCTTGTTAAACGTCTATCGAACGCCAACCTTACCGATGCTTCGGTATGCGGTGCCCTGGCGCAGATAGGGCTCCTGGGGATAACCCGGGATATCGGCCAGTCGATCGCGCGGAATGAGACGCTGATCTACGCGGTCGCCGACGCGCGTAACGGCGACATGAACGGGCTGCAGGAAATGGGCGTGAGCATATCGCCCGACGCGGCTAGCGATGCTCTTTTCGATGACATGATGTACCTCGCGATGACAGGACAGGTCTCCGGGGCCACACTGGCGGATTCCATGCCCATTATACAGCTCTCTTCCTCTCTGATGAGGGGAGAGATCCCATCGGCGAAATTGGCCGAGTCTCTCGGGCTAACACAGTCAGATATCAATATGCTTGCCAGATTGGCCAGCGTGACCGGCATAGGCGGTGGCATACTCGCGGCGACAGGACTTGCGCTCTTCAGCCAGATGGGGTCAGGCAACATATCGGATGTCCGGGTGAAATTCCACCAGGCAGTTAACGGGTCGGTCCTTTTCAACCTGGGAAGCGTAAAGGATATGAAGCTTCTTGTGGACATTGAGGATGGTTCTCACAGCACTCTTATACAGCAACTAGAGTCCGCGGGCATAGATAGCGCGATCACGAAAGCCGCGCGAGTACTTGCCGCTTCCGGGATATCCGCGGAACAGGTCGGTCGTGCGCTTGCCAATGCCGGTAACGCCATGATGGCGTCCACCGGACAGGCGGATCTTGTCCGTTTTGACAGGGACTCGGGAACCCCTGTACTGGACCAGGCAGGCATTAACCGTCTTCTCGCGGGTTCAATGATAAACGTGATGGGCAGGAACGTCCTGGATCACGTCTCCGTGCTTAGTGAGTTCGGGGTAACAAAGGACACGGCGCCTAACCTGTTCAAAGTCCTGAACGCTACGACCAAGTCCCCGGCGATCGGCCAGGCTGTGGCCATGGGCCTGGGCAGGTCCATGATGGAAGGTACTCTCTCAGAAGCTAACGTGACGAACACGGCAGCGCTGATGGTCATACGTGAGTCGGCCGGGGACATCAACTCCGCCGCGCAACTCTTGTCGGATATAGGGCTCAGCGGACGCCAGGTCCGAGGTCTGGTCAATCTGGTCAATCGCATGAACGTGTTCGATGTATCGATCTCCAGGGATGCCGGGCAGACCGCCAGGTCCGCGGCGATCGGTATGATGGCGGCACCCGCGTCGTTCAACGGGCTTATCTCATCGTTGAAGTATTCGGCCGCGAGGACCGTCATATCCAGTACTACCGCGGATACTGCGAATAAGTGTATCGGATTCCTGAAAGAAGTACAGGGATGCCGGGCGCGGACGCCGATCTTGTCGGCATAATAGCGACCTCGAACGATTCCAACAAGTCCGTGATACTGACGGAGATCGCTAATAACATGCCGTTCAGCGGAGGGCAGTTCCAGCGAGAGGTTATCGGAGCGGTCATTAATAACGCCGCGGACGCGCGGACGATGATGAATACCCTTAATCTGGGCAAGGTCGGGTTCTCGCGTGATCTATCGGCGGTCCGTTCGCGGATAAGCGAGCTTACTGTAGCGGTCGCGCAGGCACAAGCGCAGATAGACCAGCAGTCCCAGATGCATAATGATACTACGCAGAGGTTGACACAGCGGATAAATTCGATACAGGCACAGATCGCCGCTCTTGAAGGCGCCAGGAAAGATCTTTCCCCTGAAAGTGTGGCGAAACGTACGGAGGCGGCAAAGCATGAAGTGGCGTCACTGCGGCAGGAAGTCGCCAGTCTCCAGGCACAGCATCGCCAGGAGATAAAAGCCCTGAGAGATAACATCGGCAAGCAGCAGCAAAAAATAGAACAGGCTGAACGTGAGCTCGCGGATCTTCAGGCGAACGCGCAGTCACGTTTTGACCGTGTGGAGGGAGTCTCTGACGTCGAGGACGGGATGGCGTCGGTTGGGACAAAAGGCTGGGGCGCCCGGGAAGTGGTATTGTTCGATTCCCGGATAGACCCGAGTTTCGCGCGTTTCCTCTCGGACATGTCGAGTGAAGCGGCGGCGATAGAAAGGGACCGCGGGTCCAAAATGACGGATAGTGAAAAAGTGGCGTTTGCCATGAAATTCCTGGAACAGAGAATGCCGTCCAGGGATGCCGACCTCAGCAAACAACTGGTCAAGGACAAGAAAGGGGAGATAGTCCTTATCGGGTCCCTTCTTGACGAAGGACAGGGCGTGTGCCGCCACAGGGCACCGCTTATGGCTTTTATGCTAAAACGTCTCGGGGTTAGCGGCGCGAAGATCATGCGCGGCGACGTGTACAGGGACGCGCAGAAAGCGCATGGGGACGATGTGGAAAGCCAGGGACGCCATGTGTGGGTAGAGGTGAATATAGGAGGCCGTGACCTTATAGTGGATCCGATGTGGGGCAGGGTCAACGATAAGGCCGCTGAATCCAGCAGGGCGGTGCAGAGGGTGGCGGATGACGGCGTAATGCCACAGTATCGTATGAACGACAAGGTGGAAAAGGTCGAAGCGCGGTTGCAGGAACTCCGTGGGAATAAAGCTGACATGGTCCGGCAACTTGAGGTCAAGACGGCTGAGGCCCCCGGACTGGACCTGCGGGCACGTATAGACACCCTTAACGCCGAAATATCGGCTCCGGTGACAGAAGCCGGGATAGGACAGGAGATAGCAAGGCTGACAAGGGACCTGGGCAAGGTCGAGGCTGACCTTGCGCGCCATACAGAAAGTGTCCCGTATGCTGACCAGGTAAACCTGCGGGACCAGCTTGCGTCAGAACTTGAGGGGCTTAAGGCTTCCGAAGCGGGGATGTCCGAGGTAGCTACTACTTACCAGGGGCTTGGATGGTCGGAGAGGACGATGGACTCCGTTATGGGTCGCATTGAACAGGTCGACAACGATAGCACCATGTCCATGGGGATGAAACAGGCGATAAAGCACGAGATGTCAAAAACATTCATCCAGAATAAAGGTGTGCTCAGGGAAAAAGACGCCAGGTTCCATACGGATAGAGCCTTGCTCGGAGCGGCACTGCGCGCTTCCAATGGGGATATGGACGCGATATCAGCGGTACTTTCGTCCCTGGGTGTGAATACGGACTCGTATGATCTCGGGACGCTCCATTATGGCGAAAGAGTGAAGCTGTCCGAGGATATGGCAGGTCATATATCCGGGGCCGGGTTCTTCAAGGGACAGACCAAGCTCAACATGAACAGGGGCAGGTTTGAGAACAGCCTGGACAACGTTGATCTCGACTCGTTGTTCAAGAACTCCGTAATAACCCATAGTGATAGAGCCGGCGAGGTCATTGGTGAAGATATATCCTCATCGGTCACGGACCAGGCCGCACGCGGTTTCGCGTCAAAGATCATGGACCATTACAGGCTGGATAAACTCGCGGGGATGGACGGGAAGTCGGCTCAGAAGCTTTTTGACGATATGGCAGCTCCGCTTAGCGACAACTACAGCGATATGCGTGGGTTCCTGAACTCGCAACCCAGCTCGCTTATCCGGGAAGGCGTACTGCCGGACAGCATGCTCGATGCTATACAGTCCCTCGCCAGAGCGATGGAAGCTTTCACCGGCGCCTCATATGCGGTATTGGCCGGGTACGGGATAGCGCCTCTAAGCGCCAAGGCGGTGGAACGGGCCATAAGGGCCAGGGCCAGTCAGGAAGCTGGCGTTTCGGTCGACGCGGACGGGAACCTGAAGGTCTCAATGGATGAGAGCGGGGCCTTGTCGCCGGAAGAGGCCGGTAATAGTGTCAGGCAGATGCTTAGTGATAACTTCGGCATAAACCTCAGGTCAGGCGATCCCGCGAACATAAAGGATATCGCGGAAAAAATAGCCGCGCGCACCTCGGAAGCCAGTGAAGGTCGTATGGACAAGGACGCGTTGGACAGGATGGCGAAAGGCATGGACGCCCTCGGAGTGCAAAGGTTCACAAGAAGCAGCCGGAAACAGGCCATAGCGGTCATGCAGGCGCGAAGCAGGATGCTGAGTAACGCCGCAGAATTGACGGACAGGTTGATCGAAGAAGGCGCTCTGGGATATGAGGCTGGCAGCATATTGAAGGACCGGCTAGCGCTTGAGCATAAGGAGCTTGTCCGCAACGCGGGTATCCTGTCAAGGATGAACGATCTTTCGCTCAAAGAAACTAACATATTGAAGGGATCGGTGAACGACAGAGTTAAGGATACCGTAAGGTCCGGAGAGGCCTCCCGAGAAAAGACAGAGGCGGACAGGACCGTGGATGAACTTACGGCCCAGAGTGGCAGCACGCAAGCGGAAAGTATGGAAAAGCTTGCCCGCCATTCCGCCGCGACGAGGATATTACGGCGTCTGGTATCCAACGCGACAGCCGCGGCCGGATCATATCAGGCGGCTCAGGCGGAAAAAGCCATGAAACGCAGGCAGGCGGCCAGCGAGGCCAGGGAAAGGTTCGTTGAGGACGTGTTCCATCCGGAGGCCGGGATAAAGACGGCTTTAAGGAACGCAAGACTTACCGAAAGTGCCAGTAAGAGGATGGCGACCCTGCTTG